>NZ_PVBL01000029.1:0-82368 GCF_002968555.1 Neorhizobium sp. T6_25 | reverse complement strand
GTGCCGGGCGGGGTATCGCGGTCGAGCTCGGAGCGGCCGGCGCAACCGTTTATGTCACCGGCCGGACCACGCGGGAGAAGCAGTCGGAATATCTGCGGCCGGAGACTATCGAGGATACCGCCGAACTGGTGACGCAAGCCGGCGGCACGGGGATTGCGGTCCCCCTCGATCACCTCGTCTCGGAGGATGTCGCAGCGCTCGTCGAGCGCATCCGCGAGGAGCAGGGGAGGCTGGATATCCTTGTCAACGACATATGGGGCGGCGAACATCTGTTCGAATGGGACAAGCCGGTCTGGGAGCACGACCTCGAAAACGGCCTGCGCATGCTGCGGCTGGCGATCGACACCCACCTGATCACCGCCCATCATGCGCTGAAGCTGATGATCGAGAAGCCGGGTGGCCTGCTGGTCGAGGTCACCGATGGCACGGCGGAATACAATGCCGAGCATTATCGCCTCTCGCCCTTTTACGACCTCGCCAAAACCGCGGTGACGCGCATGGCCTGGGCGCACGGCAAGGATCTGGAGAAGGTCGGCAGCACCTCGGTCTCGATCACGCCGGGCTGGCTGCGCTCCGAGATGATGCTGGATATCTACAGGGTGACCGAGGAGAACTGGCGTGATGCCCTCGTCGCCCAGCCGCATTTCTGCATTTCCGAAACCCCGCGCTTCATCGGCCGGGCGGTGGCAGCGCTTGCCGCCGATCCGGACCGGGCACGCTGGAACGGCCAGTCGCTGTCGAGCGGCGGCCTTGCCAGGGTCTATGAGTTCGACGATGTCGACGGCTCGCGGCCGGATTGCTGGCGCTACCTGAAAGAGGTTCAGGAGCCCGGCAAACCGGCCGATGCCACCGGTTATCGCTGATCAGCCGCCCATCGCCGCTTTGCCCGCTGCCGTTCGCTCGGCCTCGTCGTGCAGGTCGAGCGTGATCAGCGTGCCGTCGCGAACGCCGCGTTTCAGCGCGTCCTTCCGCTCCGGCCCGATCCGGATTTCTTGCCTGTCGAAAAGCGCCTGCAGCCGGCTGCGCGACAGCTGAAGTTCCGCTGCCAGCAGCCGGTCGAGCCGCAGGCCGGTCGGGTAGGGCAGGGCGAGCGTGATCGCGATCCGCCGCCAATCCGCATCGTGGCGCAGCACCGCCTTGCGCATCTCGATGTCGTCGCTTTCCTCGATGCGTCCGGCCCTGGCCTTCAGCGCCTGCGCGTCGAATTCGATGCGGGCCACGAAGTCCGGCGTGCTCGCCTGCATCGCGTCGAGCATGGCAGGATCGATCGCCCGGATGCTCTGCCGCTCGAAGATCGGCCGGTTCCAGGTGCCGTCGCAGGCGATGCATCTGTAGATGAGCCAGGCATCGAGCCGCTTGCCATTGGCATTGAGGCGGATGCGGCCGCTGGAGCGGAACGGTCTCGATAGCCCGCAGCCGCTGCAGGCAAGGATCGGCCGGGGTGGAGTTTTAGGGGTTGCAGTCCATTCAAGATGGAGGATGTCGCACATGCCGTTTTGATCTTCCGGTCAGGAAGTTCATGCGGGAAACGGCACTCAAGAAGCCCTCTTCGGGCGCGCACGGTGTGGCGAAGGTCCGGACTGTGGGGAGCAAGCGTCGGAGGTCTTAGTCGGACGGTTCAGGGCAGCATGAGGCCGCACTGGCACGATCAATGCCAAACCGGTCTCAAGCCGCCACCCCGATGAACAGTGTTCCCACGCGGGCAAGCGTCATCGCTCTTCCACGCATGGGAGGGTGAACCTGTCGAGACCGGGGATTACTTAGGCAAACTGAACCTCAAAGGCCGACGCTCTTCGACTGAAAGGCATAAACGTGCGAAAATCGAAGTCAAGAATTTTTGGACGTCACGCCGCGCCCGTTGTGACCTATATGCCATCCTGGCCTATATGAAATGTAACCAGTCGTTCAGCGAGGATCGAACCATGGACATCAAGCGCAGCGGATCGCAGCCTTCGAAGGCACCGCCACAATATTTCACCGGCACGGTCCGGTTGGATCCGATCGTCGAGGCGCCGGAGCCGGCCCGGGTCCGCGCCCTTTCAGTGACCTTCGAACCGGGAGCGCGCACCGACTGGCACACCCACCCGCTCGGCCAGACGCTGCTCGTCACGGCCGGCGCTGGCCTCGCCCAGGTCTGGGGAGAGCCGGTTCGGGCCATCCGGCCCGGCGACGTGATCTGGTTCCCGCCCGGCGAAAAACACTGGCACGGCGCATCACCGACCACCGCCATGACCCATATCGCCATCCAGGAAGCGCTGAACGGCAGCACCGCGGAATGGCTGGGCGCGGTGACGGACGATCAATATGCAGGCGAGGTCGCGAAAGACTGAGCCCTATTCGACGAGCCGGATTTCCGTGTCCGGTTCGTACCAGCCATGCCGCCGGCGCGACCAGAAGATCGCGGCCGGCGGCGCGAAATCCGGCTCGCCGAAACAGCCGACCGAAACGACGATCCCGTTCTCCAGGACCTCCGCCTCCATATAGACGAGCGTGCCGCAATTCGGGCAGAAGACCTGCTCCATCCACCGGCCCTCGCCGGTGATCCGCCGGAAGCGCCGCCGCTCGCCTTCGTCGGCGACGATTGCCTGCTTGCGATAACGGGCCCGATAGGAAAACGCCGATCCTGTCGCCTTCTGGCATTCGAGGCAGGCGCAGGCATAGACCCGCTCCGGCGCGCCCGCGAGGGTGAGCCGGAAGTTGCCGCAGGAACAGGCGGCGGTGCGGGTGACGGGGACTTCAGTGCCTGTCATGACCTCACCATGAACCGCGCCAGCATCGCGAAACCGTCGTCGTCATGGCCATTTTGCGCCAGGGTGCGAACAAGTGCGGTGCCCATCCGGCCCGCACCGAAAATCCTGTTGTGGTCATCGAGTTGAACTCCAGTATTCGAGATGCCATGTGATACGGCTGCGGATCGGAACGGGTAAATTACGCACCTTCGGGTAAGCGGTTACTCTGCAGTAAGGGGAGAACGGGAATGAAACGCCTGCCGGACGACGATTGCGGTTTTGCGAGCGCCCTCAACGTGATCGGTGGAAAGTGGAAGACCGACATCCTCTGGGAGATCAACATCGAGCCCCGCCGCTTCGGCGAGCTGCGGCGGATCCTCTCAGGCGTCAGCGAAAAGGTGCTCGCCCAGCAGCTTCGCGAGATGGAGGCGGACGGTCTCATCCGCCGCGAAGTGTTTGCGGAGAAGGTGCAGCGGGTCGAATATTCCGCCACCGATTTCGGCCGCAGCCTCAACCACGCTGTGACGGTGATGGCGGAGTGGGGCAAGGCTTATGAAATCCGCATGGCGGAAAAGGCCGAACAGGAGCGTCTTCCCGTTCTGGCGATGCGGGCCTGAGGCTCGAAAAGGTTTCGCGCGTCATTGAACCGAAACGTCTGGCGCGCAAAGATGAGGGCATGATTCCGAACCGGAACCTGAAGGAGCCGCCATGTCAGACGTCACGCGCATTTCCAACCAGTACCTGACCGTCGACATCTCCTCGCTCGGCTCCGAGATGCAGGCGCTGACAGCCGCCGATGGCCGCTCGTTTCTCTGGAATGGCGATGCCGCCTTCTGGAACGGCCGCTCCCCGGTTCTGTTTCCGATGGTCGGCAAGGCGCCGGAAAATCGGATCAGCGTCGAGGGCAAGTCTTACGAGATGGGCCAGCACGGTTTTGCCCGCCGCAGCGAGTTTACGCTCGCCTCGTCGAGCGGGACCATGTGCCGCTACGAGCTCGCCGCATCCGACCCGACACGTGCCGTCTACCCGTTCGAATTCCTGCTGGCGGTGGAGCATTCGCTGGAGGGCCGGACGCTGACGGTCGCGGCCGAAGTCGAGAACCGCGATCAAAAACCGATGCCCTTCGGCCTCGGGTTCCACCCGGCCTTCGCCTGGCCGATTCCCGGCGCGGCGGGCAAGGCCCATGCCATCACCCTCGACAACGCCGCCGAACCGGCTTTGACGCGGCTGGAGGGCGGGTTGGTCAGCCCGGAAAAGCTGCCGTCGCCCTTCAAGGCAGGCAGCCTGACGCTCGACCATGCGATGTTCGAGGCGGATGCGATGATCTTCCCGCAAGGGGCTGGCGATGGGCTGACCTATGCCGCCGAAGGCGGTCCCGCGCTGAAATTTTCCTTCGAGAACCTGCCGAACCTGGCGCTCTGGCAGAAACCCGGCGCCCCCTTCATCTGCATCGAACCCTGGCACGGCACCGCGGCCGAACTCGGCGGCTCGGACGACCTGGCGAAACGCCCCTACGGCGTGGTCCTTGCACCGGGCGAAAAAGCCCGCTTTGCGTTCACGGTGGAGCTGCCGGTCTAGCGCACGGGGTATTCCAGCTTCCCGCGGCCCCGCATTCGGTTTATGACTACCGCCGGTATTCCTGGATGCAGTTGCCGCCCGGGATCATCGTCTACGACAAGGACCCGACCTGACGTCAGGCGGTCCCGCGAGTGCTGTTGGAGGAGAGCATGGCCGCGTCGCTTCGCATAAACCACCTGTCCATCATGGTCCGGGACCTCACCCGCAGCGCCGATTTCTACCAGCGGGTCCTGCGCCTGCCGGAAATCGAGTGCAAGGCCCGCAAGCCCAACATCCGCTGGTTCGGCATCGGCGACAGCCAGTCGATCCACCTGATCGAAGGCGATTTCGGCCAAACCTACGTCACCATGTCGACCCATCTCTGCATCGCCGTGACCGACCTCGACGCCACGGTTGCCCACATCGCCACAACCGGCACGAAATACGGCGATCTGGCCAGAAACGAAGGCAGAATCTACACCCGTGCCGACGGCGTCCGCTCCATCTATCTGCAGGACCCGGACGGCTACTGGCTCGAGATCAGCGACGATTATTGAGAATGAGAAAAGCGCCGGCGGATCACCGGCGCTTCGGGTGTTTTGCTTTACTTCATCGCCTCGAAGTCCATCGCGTGGCCGTTGATGCAGTAGCGCAGGCCGGTCGGCGGCGGGCCGTCGGGGAAGACGTGGCCGAGATGGCCACCGCAATTGCTGCAACGGACTTCGGTGCGCACCATGCCGTGCGACACGTCGCGGATTTCGGTGATCGCTTCCGGATTCACCGCCTCGAAATAGCTCGGCCAGCCGCAGCCGGAATCAAACTTGGTATCGGAGACGAACAGCGGCTCGTGGCAGGCGGCGCAGCTGTAGAGACCCTTTTCATGGCTGTTCCAGAAAGGCCCGGTAAAGGCGCGTTCGGTGCCGGCCTGACGCAGGATGCGGTATTGCTCGGGCGTCAAGATCTCGCGCCATTCCGCATCGGTCTTCTGGATTTTCGGGGTGATCACATCGGACATCGCAAGGTTCCTTTCGTTTCCCCATAGATAGGCATCGAGGCGGCGAAGGAAAAGTCCGCGATTGAGTTGCTAGATTTCCTCGGGAATTTACTTGGCGGGATTTTTTCCGGGGCGCCAGCGAAGTCGCGGGGGCTCCGCTGGGTGGAGCGGGCCTTTGCCTTCGCAGTGATAGCATTGGCCGCTCTGGTAATTTACCGGATCTACACGGAGCTATGACCGCAATTGGCGCATTGTTGCCCTAGCATCCGGCCGTAACGCTGGTTTCCGCTAGTCTGCTTCTGGTGTCACATCTTCGAAAGCGGACGCGATGTTCCAATCTATCGCCGCACATTGACGAGCAGATTTTTCACCACAATAAGGTCAAACCGAAAAAATGTGGTAAGCGCCACGCGAATAACAGCAGGAGAGTGGCAGTGACTGAACCGACCGTAGCAGATGCAACAGGCCGCATTTATGAATCGCTCCAGGCGAACAACGCCGACATCGACGTGCATATCGCGGCTCTCAAGGCGGCGTTGACCCGGGCGGGTTTGAAGGAAGCCGTGTTCGACCCGGCTAAGCTCGTGCAGAACAACCGTTCAGGCAGAAAGCTGATGCAGGCCTACTTTCGGCAGCGCGGCGTGACGGTGAAGTTCTCGGCTGAGTGACATCAGACTCCTCGGACGCGACTTAAGAAGCCGCATCCGTTCCGGGGTGTGACGCCTGCGCTAGTGAGCTGTCGGAACCGGCCCTCATCCCAGCCACGCAGCTGCGCCCGATCTAACCTACCAGTCACAATGACAGACATTATCACGGGGGTATTCACTGCCGTTCTTGCTCCGTGAACAGATTGGCTTGAATTAACGGAATAGTACGTTTATTAATTTGGGCAGGGAGGAGAAGCGCGAGCTTCTCAAAGCAACGCCTGGATACACGGATCGGCAGACCCGCCGAACGTTGACGTGTGTCTTGTTCTCTTCTCGAAAGCAGCAATAGGAGGAGGAGCCTATGCTTTCAGCAATCGCGTCCAGAGGTGAGGCGCGCTTCGGTGACAACCAATGTGAGCAAGCAGTTTCAGCCGCGTTATCGGACAGGGAGATCAGATAATGAAACGCCTAAAGAATTCCGCAAAAGCCGCCTTATTGGTAGTGTCCGCTCTTTTATGGGCAAGCTCGCCAAGCTTCGCGCAGACGAAACCCGCAGTGCAGACGACGGGAAAAGAGCGCCCCGAATCCATCATCTATATCGGCAATAGTTTCTTTTACTTCAACAACGGGATAAGCGGGTTTATCTCCAGAATCCTCGCAGCGGCTGACCCTGAATACAAGCTACGCTCGGCTCAGGTGACAATAAGCGGCTCTGGTTTCGATTGGCACGATGTCGGCTCGTACTTCCGGCCCAACGCGGTGGGACGTTACACGATCGACAGCAAAAACGTCGTAACCTTCAACAATCCGGAGCGCCTGTTCGACCTGGCGATCATGATGGATTGCAGCCAGTGCCCGGTTCATCCGCAGTTGAAGGACATATTCTACGAATATGCGAAGAAGCACTCCGAGACCGTAAGAAAGAACGGCGCAGAGCCAGTTTTCTTTATGTCGTGGGCTTATCTCGACAAACCGGAGATGACCGAACAACTGGCCGAAGCCTACACCCGCATCGGAAATGAAAACAAAGCTCTGGTTATTCCTGCAGGATTGGCATTTGCCAGATCGGTCAAAGAGCGCCCTGATATCAGTCTGTACACGGCCGACAAGCGGCATCCGACGGCGGCGGGGTCATATCTGGCTGCTTTGACGACCTACGCGGCAATCTTCAAGAAAAACCCGGTGGGTCTCAGTTACACAGCTGGTTTCGATGAAGAAGTAGCGAAATTCTTGCAAACCACCGCATGGGAGACGGTGAGTGAGTACTTGAAACCCTGACCGCGGGGATCATGCGCTCTCTTGAGCGGTATGTACCAAGATCAAGTCGGGGGCCAGGCTCATTTGCTGGCCCCCAGTTTGTTTCTGACCCGGGTCGACCATCGGTGCTGGCACTGCATGAGGCCATCGCCGCTCATGGCGCGAAGCTGCCCCCTTAAGCGCTGGCGGCCTTTGCCATCGAACTCCCGAAAACGCGCGTTTCTGTGTGTTTCCTCCGGTTCCGCTTGAGGCGGGGCCAGGTTTCCCATAGAAAATCACCTGCCTCCGAACGGTCGGGCGGTGTGGGGCTTCTGAAGCGTGGAGATGACATGGCTGCCAATGCGCCGGCGTTGACGTTCTTCGCACTCTTCCTTCCCTTCCTCGCTTCCGTTCTGGCGCCCGTCCTCACCCGGCTTCTGGGCGACAAGGCCGCCTTCGTCCTGGCGCTGGCCCCGGCACTCGCGTTTGCGCATTTCTGCACCTTCCTGCCCGAAATCGCCGCCGGCGAGGTGGTGACCGGGGGCTATGCCTGGGCGCCGAGCTTCAACCTTTCCTTCTCCTGGTTCCTCGACGGCCTGTCGCTCATCTTCGCGCTGCTCATCACCGGCATCGGCACCCTGATCGTCGTTTATTCCGGCGGCTACATGAAGAGGCATGAGGGGCAGGGGCGCTTCATGGCCTTCATCCTCGCCTTCATGGGCGCCATGCTCGGCCTTGTCGTCTCCGACAGTTTTCTGATGCTGTTCGTCTATTGGGAGCTGACCTCGATCACCTCCTTCCTGCTGATCGGCTTCGATCACGAGCGGGAGGCGGCGCGGCGCGCGGCGCTTCAGGCGCTGGTGGTAACCGGCGGCGGCGGGCTCTGCCTGCTCGCCGGCCTGGTCTTCCTCTGGAACATTACCGGCGTCACCCAGCTTTCGCTGCTCGTGCACCTGGGCGACGGGCTGCGCCAGAGCCCGTTCTATCTCGCCACCCTGCTGCTGGTGCTTGCCGGCGCCTTCACCAAGTCGGCGCAGTTTCCGTTCCATTTCTGGCTGCCCAACGCCATGGAAGCGCCGACGCCTGTCTCGGCCTACCTGCATTCGGCGACAATGGTGAAGGCCGGCGTCTATCTGCTGATGCGGCTGAACCCGGTCATGGGGGATACGCCCGCCTGGGTGATCCTGCTGCCCTTCTTCGGCGGCATCACCCTGATTGCCGGCACCTTCCTCGCCGTCCGCCAGACGGACCTGAAGCTGATGCTCGCCTATACGACCATGGCCTCGCTCGGTCTCCTGGTCATGCTGACCGGTTTCGGTTCGGCTCATGCGGTCGAGGCGGCGGTGCTTTATCTCGTCGCCCATTCGCTGTTCAAGGGCGCGCTGTTCATGGTCGCCGGTACGGTGGATCATGAGGCTGGCACCCGCGACGTCACCAAGCTCGGGGGCTTGCGCGCCGCCATGCCGGTCACCTTCGGCGCGGCGCTTTTGGCGGCGCTTTCGATGGGCGGCCTGCCGCTGTTTTTCGGTTTCCTCGCCAAGGAGGAGATCTATGCAGCACTCGCCGCCGGCAATCCGCGCGCCGTGTTTTTCACGGGCCTTGCCGTCATCGGCAATGCGCTGATGTTCGCGATTGGCTTTGCCGTGGCGCTGAAACCCTTCCTTGGTCCCCATGTCGAGACGCCGAAACATGCCCACGAAGGACCAATGACGCTCTGGCTGGGCCCGGTGGTTCTGTCCGTGCTCGGCCTGGCTGCCGCGCTCTTTTCCGGCCTGGCCCATCGTTACATCTCCTCGCCGATGGCAAGCGCGGTCACCGACGAGAAGATCGTCATCGACATTTCGACCGTGCCGCATCTGGGCGTGCCGCTGCTTCTGTCGGTGATCACCGTGTTGCTCGGCGCGCTCGCCTTCTGGCGGCTGACGAACCTTCGGGCCTTCATGGTGCGGGCGGTGGAAAGCCTTGGCCCCGGCCCGGACCGTGGTTTCGATCATATCGTCTCCGGCCTGGTGCGGCTCTCGGCCGCCGTCACCCGTCTCGTCCAGCCGGGCCGGCTGGAGATCTACATCACCGCCACCTTCATCCTGCTGGCCGTGACGCTGCTCGTCCCGCCCTTCCTGTTCGGCGAACTGCCGGCAATGCCCGCCTGGCCGGAGCAATTGCTGGTCCAGGAAGCGGCGTTCTTCGCAATCGCGGTGATCGGCCTCATCGCCGTGCTGCGCGCAAAGGACCGGCTGACGGCGATCGTTTCGCTCGGCATCCAGGGTTTTGCCGTCGCCGTCATCTTCCTGCTGTTCGGCGCGCCGGACCTGTCGTTCACCCAGTTCATGGTCGAGACGCTGTCGGTCGTCATCCTGGCGCTGGTGATGACCCGGCTGCGGCTCACCCCGCGGGATCATCGGCCCCTGGGACAGTCGCTCTTCGACGGCATGGTCGCGGTCGCCTGCGGCCTCGGTTTCACGCTGCTGCTTTTGAAGTCGACGCAGGCACCGTTCGACACCGTGCTCACCGATTTCTTCAACACCTATTCCAAGACCGTCGCCCACGGCGCCAACGTCGTCAACGTCATCATCGTCGACTTCCGCGGCACGGATACGCTGGGCGAGATCGCGGTGGTGATGGTGACCGCGCTCGCGGTCCTGGCACTGATCCGGGTGAGGGCGGGTAAACGCGCCGGATCGGAGGAGGGGCGATGAGGATGATCTCCGCAGCTTACCCCCCTCTGCCCTGCCGGGCATCTCCCCCTCAAGGGGGGAGATCGAATCGCGGTGAGATTTCGGCCATCTCAAACGTTGCGGTTGGAGCGATGCTTGTGCCCCCAGCCGATCTCCCCACCCGAGGGGGAGATGCCCGGCGGGGCAGAGGGGGGCTGGCAGGGTTCGACCTGCAAGGAGAACGGACCTTGTTCAACCTGCAAGAGGTGGTGGCAGCCAACGGGCGAGGTGCTCATCCATGAACACTCTCATCCTGCGCACCGTCGCCCCCTCTCTGACCGCGTTGATGCTGCTGTTCTCCGTCTTCGTCCTGCTGCGCGGCCATAACGAACCTGGTGGCGGGTTCATCGGCGGGTTGATCGCGGCCTCGGCGCTGGCGATCTACGGCATCGCCTTCGGTGTGCCTTCGGTTCGCCGCGCGATCCGGTTTCACCCGATGGCGATCGCCGGCTTCGGCCTGCTGCTCGCCACCCTTTCCGGCGCGCTGTCCATCTTCTTCGGCGTGCCGTTCATGACCGGGCTCTGGGTCTATCCGGTGATTTTCGACGTCGAGCTGCCGCTCTCGACGGTGATGTCCTTCGATATCGGCGTCTATCTGGTCGTGGTCGGGGCAATCACCTCGATCGCGCTGGCGCTCGAACAGGAGCCGGGTTCCGAGGTGGAGGGGGAGGGCTGATGGAAGCGCTGTTTTCGGTCCTGATCGGCCTGTTCTTTGCGGGCGCCATCTACCTCATCCTGTCGAAATCCACCGTGCGCATCCTCCTCGGCGTGGTGCTGCTCGGCAACGCGGTCAACCTGCTGCTCTTCACCGCCGGCCGGCTCACCCGCGAAGTGCCGCCGATCATCCCGGCCGGCATGGACACGCTGTCGCCAGGCGCCGCCAATCCCCTGCCGCAGGCGCTGATCCTGACGGCGATCGTCATCTCGTTTTCCTTCTTCGCCTTCCTCCTGGTGCTGACCTACCGCGCCTACCAGGAGCTCGGCACCGACGATACCGACGAGATGCGGCTCGCCGAACCGCGGCAAGAACCACTCCCGCCGCTGGGATATTGAGAGGATGGTTTTGCAGGTTGTCATGTTCTTTCCCGCCACCGGCTTTGGATACCGCGGCACCCCCCTCTGCCCTGCCGGGCATCTCCCCCTCAAGGGGGGAGATCGAATCGTGGCGGCGCCCTGCCCAGATCGTGACAAGCGGTTGAGTGAGACACAGTGCATATCGTTTGACAGGGGCTTGCGTTTGCCCCGGTCCAATAGGCAACGGGGAGCTGGCCTCTGGCCGATCTCCCCCCTTGAGGGGGAGATGCCCGGTAGGGCAGAGGGGGGTATTCCGACTTCGACGATATCCGTCCGGGCTCAACCGACAGCGGCGATATTCGCCGACAGTCCACCCGGAGGCATCCACTGATGGCCTCTCCTTCCGTCGATCTCTCCGCAGCGCTGATCCTTGCCGCCCCGCCGCTTGCCGATTGGCTGGTCGTTCTCCCCGTCGCGCTGATGATCGGCCTCGGTGCCGTCCTGATGATGGTGCGCAAGTCCGTCCGCCTGCATGGCGGCATCGCGATTGCCGGGTTGGCGCTGCTCGTCCTCCTCGATGCCGCTCTGCTCTGGCGCGTCTCGGTCCATGGCCCGGTCACCATGGTGATGGGTCGCTGGCTGCCGCCCTTCGGCATCGCTTTTACCGCCGACCTTTTCGGCGCGGTCATGGCGCTCGCGGCGGCCGTCGTCGCACTTGCCGCCGGCATATTCGCGCTCGCCGATATCGACGCGAGCGGCCGGCGCTACGGCTTCTACCCGTTCCTGATGCTGCTGATGGCCGGCGTCACGGGTGCTTTCCTGACCGGCGACATCTTCAACCTCTATGTCTGGTTCGAGGTCCTGCTGATCTCGTCCTTCGGCCTCCTGATCCTCGGCTCCGAGCCGGAGCAGATCGACGGGGCGCTGAAATACGCCGTCCTCAACCTGATCGGCACGACGCTGTTCCTGATCGCGGTCGGTTACCTCTATGCGATCTTCGGCACGCTCAACATGGCCGATATCGCCCGCAAGGCGGCAGGCCTGCGCGAGACCGCACCGCTGACGACGCTGACGGCACTGTTCATCCTGGCGTTTGCGATGAAGGCCGCCGCCTTTCCGGTGAATTTCTGGCTGCCGGCCTCCTATCACACGCCGCGCGTGGTCGTGTCGGCGCTGTTCGGCGGGCTGCTCACCAAGGTCGGCATCTATTCGCTGATCCGCGTCACGGTCATGCTCTTCCCCGTCGAGCGCGAGGCGTTGAGCCTGATCGTCGCCATCTCGGCGGCGCTCACCATGCTGGTCGGCGCGCTCGGCGCCCTGGCGCAGAACGATATCCGCCGGCTCGTCGGTTACGTGGTCATCGCCGGCATCGGCAACATGATGGCGGGCGTCGCGATCGGCACGCCGGCAGCCGTCAGCGGCGCCATCCTCTATGCGCTGCATTCGGTGGTGACCATGACGGCGCTTTATCTGGTGTCGGGGGAAGCCGGCCGGCTCGGCGGCACCTGGGCGCTCTCGGGCCTCGGCGGACTTTACCGGAAGGCGCCGTGGTTCTCGGGCGCCAGCTTCCTGCTGTTCCTCGCCGCTTCCGGCCTGCCGCCGCTCTCCGGCCTGTGGCCCAAGGTGGCGCTCCTGAAAGCCTCGCTCGATATCGGCGCCTGGTGGCTGGCGGCGGCGATCCTCCTTTCCGCCTTCCTGGTCACGCTGGCGCTCGCCCGCGTCTTCCTGCTTGCCTTTTGGCGGCCACAGCCCGACCCTGTTCCCGAGGCCGCCGCTCCGGCCGGCTCGTCCGCCGACTGGCGTATCGTCCTGCCGCTCGGCTGCCTGACGGCGCTCGTCGTTCTATTCGGCCTGCTGCCGGAACCGCTGCTCGATCTGGCCCAGAGGGCGGCGGAGGGGCTCGGCGAGCCCGCGGCCTATATCCAGTCGGTCTTCCCGGGAGGGACAGCGCGATGATCACCTATATCCTGTCACTGGTCTTTGCCGTCGTCTGGGTCGCGGTCACCGGCAGCGCCACGCTGCATAACCTGATCTTCGGTTTTGCGCTGTCGACGCTGGTGCTCTGGATCGTCCGCGACGAGATGGGCGCCCGCGGTTACTGGCGGCGGCTCGGCCGCATCCTGTCGCTGCTTGCCCTGTTCCTGAAGGAGCTGGCGCTGTCGGCCTGGAAGGTGGCGGTGCTGGTCGTCAGCCCGCGCATGGACCTGAAGCCCGGCATCTTTGCCTTTCCGCTGACCGTCACCCGCGATTTCGAGATCACGCTGCTTGCCAACCTCATCACGCTGACGCCCGGCACGCTGTCGGTCGACGTCTCCGAGGACCGCAAGACGCTGTTCGTCCACGCGATCGACTGTTCCGATGTCGAAGCCACGAAACGCGACATCGCCAACGGCTTCGAGCGCAAGATCATGGAGGCGTTCCGATGACGACGGCTGAAATGATCATCTCCTATGCGGTCTGGTTGGCGCTGGTGGTGCTCTGTGTCTCCTTCCTGCTCACCGTCTGGCGGGTGATCAAGGGGCCGACGCTTCCAGACCGGGTCGTGGCGCTCGACATGCTGACCGGCATCGTCATCGGCTTCATCGCGCTGATCGCCATCCGCACCGGCTTCACGCTCTATATCGATATCGCCATCTCGCTCGGCCTCGTCGGCTTCCTCGCGACCGTGGCTTTTGCGCGGTTCATCCTGTCGCGCGGCAACAGGGAGGCGCCGAAGGGGGACATGATGAAGACGTTCACGACGTCGGTACCCGAACCGCGGCGCAAATCCGCGGCAAGGCGCCCATCCGGCACCGGGCCGGCCGTCCGGCGGAAGGCGAAGAAATGATGGACATTCTGTTGGCCGCGATAACCGCTCTTCTGATCCTTGGCGGCGCCGGGTTCGCGCTGGTGGCGGCGATCGGCCTCAATCGTCTGCCGGACCTTTATACCCGCATGCACGCCGCATCCAAGGCGGGCACGGTCGGCTCCGGGCTCCTGTTGCTTGCGGTCGGCGTCCATGCGGGCGACCTGCCGACTTTTGCAAGAGCGCTTGCCGGCTTCTTCTTCTTCGTGCTAACGGCGCCGATTTCGGCGCACCTGCTCGCTATGGCAGCGCACAAGGTTGGGTATCCACTTTGCGCTGAGTCCGTCCGGGATGAAATGAAGGATTACCATAAGCGAATATAATCCTTTCCGGACCGAGTTATAACCCTGTCGCGACTGAGCAAATGCCCATCTATTCATCAGTAAAGCCGATGTAGGGGCGATATAGGCGGCAGAAAGGCTGGTAACCGGCAAAATTCGCACTTGGAGATGAAGCGAAGCAGTGGTACTTCATTACAAGTAGAGTGCAGATGTTGTTCTAGATTAGGCGTTCCCTCGTCATTTTGGTGAGTCGACAAGTTCTTCCGATGAGGAACGATAACGCCGTTCACACGCAAGGGAAGGTTTCAATCGAGCGCAATATCCGGTGTGAACCGTTTTCTTTTCCGCATGAAGCTTAGGGGTAGGCTTCGGTCGCAAGACGGCGGGGCGGCATAGGTTTTCTCCGGGAGACTCTACGAACGGGCAGGTGTCGCGGAGGTCGCGGGGCCAGCCAGTCACTTAAACAGGAGACAGGAAATGACAGACGTCGCATTGGGCAAAAGCCCGGATCTGCTGGTGGAACTCACCGCAGATATTGTGGCCGCCTATGTGAGCAACCATGTTGTGCCGGTCAGCGATCTTTCGAACTTGATCGCGGACGTGCATTCGGCGTTGAGCAACACCTCTTCGCCGGCACCGGTTGTCGTGGCCATCGAAAAGCCGAAGCCCCCGGTTCCGATCAAGAAATCGATCGAGGACGACTATCTCATCTGCCTGGAGGACGGGCAGAAGTTCAAGTCGCTGAAGCGGCATCTGATGACTCACTACAACATGACGCCGGAAGAGTATCGCGAGAAGTGGGGCCTGCCGGCCGACTATCCGATGGTGGCGCCCGCTTATGCGGAAGCCCGCTCCAGGCTCGCCAAGGAAATGGGTCTCGGTCAGCGCCGCAAGCGCGGCAAGGCCTGATCCGGGCGACGCCCGACAAGGCAGGGAGGATTTTTGAGACCAGCCCGATGAGGACCGATCGCGACAGCGGCGGGTGGCTGGTTTTGGCATCGACGTAAAAGATGCGGATAAAGAACCGGGCCGATTAAGTGCCCGGTTTTTTCTTTTCTGAAACAGGCATCGCGGGGATGGGTAGAGGAAAAAAATCCCATTATCTTTCGGGAACTTGCGGAAATTATCAACAACTTCAGCTTATAATTGCGCCGAGGCGGTTTCCAGCGTCCCCGTTTTTGCTCTAGGGTGTATGAATTAATTCCTATTAATTGAGGAGTTGTCATGCCTTTCGAGAGATATTTCCAGCCCTCCGCCCCGCCTTCCACTTTGCCGTTTTCCCCGCCTGCGCCGCTGGATCCGGCCGGTTCGCCGATGCTTCCCGCCAGCCTGCCGCTCAAGAGTGCCTGCCGCATCGTCCGCCAGATGGTTTCCGAACTGGTCCAGCTGTTCGGCGACAGGGTGATGCTGCGCCGCGACCGGCGCCGGCTTTCCTGCCACGTGCGCCAGATCGCCATGTATGTCTGCCATGTGGCGCTCCAGATTTCGATGAGCGATATCGGCGAGGCTTTCGGCCGCGACCGCACCACCGTCGGCCACGCCTGCCACGTGGTCGAGGATCGCCGCGACGACCTCGCCTTCGACGAGTTCGTCTCGGCCCTCGAGCGCATCGTCACCGCCGTTTTCGGCCTGTCGGAGGTGGCGGCCCATGACTGAGGCAATTCGCAAATCCGTGAAGGACAGGGCCGCGGACCCGGCCCTCAGGCGGCACCTCCTGCGGCTGATCCGCCAGCTCGCCCGCGGCGACTGCATGATCGCGGCCGGTGAGGCGGGCGAGATCAGGCTCATCGGGGCGGAGGAGCGGACCTATCCCGAAGCGGTGATCGCGCAGGCCCGTTCGCTCGGACTGGCGCAGCTTGGCGACGGAAGGATTGCCGCAAGTGCGGCGGCGTCCAGCTTCCTGCGCCGTGCGCTGGTGACGGGCGAGGAGGCCTTCGTCGAGCAGCATGGCGAGATCGTCGTGACCTCCGCCGAGATCGAGGGCGCCCGCCAGCCGGTGCGCCGCAACCTTGCCGAATCACCGCTCGGCGTGATCGCACGGATGAAGGACCGCGACAGAAAACCCTTTTTGCCGGCCGAAGCCTTGGAAGCGGGCGAGCGGTTGCTCGCCGATTTCACCCGCGGACAGCTCCAGCCCCGCGTTACCGCCTCCTGGGAGCCGCGGCTCGCCACCCGCGCCAAGGGCACCGCCGGTGGCCAGGCCGACATCGCCGACAGCGCGATATCGGCCCGCAACCGTTTTTCGAGGGCGGTGGAGGCGATGGGGCCGGAACTTTCCGGCGTCGCGGTGGATGTCTGCTGCTTTGCAAAGGGTCTTGAGACGGTGGAACGCGAACGCCAATGGCCGGCCCGCTCGGCCAAACTCATGCTGCGTACCGCGCTGCTCGCACTTGCCCGCCATTATGCGCCGCCGGCTCCGGCGAAACGCCGCCAGAACCACCACTGGGGAGCCGAGGATTACCGGCCGGTCCTGTGATGGAGAAGACTTGCGAGGCTGATGCTGCAAATGCCAGAAGCACCGGCCTAGCGCGCCGCCCGTTTCGCTGCATAAGCGGCGCGGGCGGCGTCGATCCTCGGGGAGTTCGCATGGGTCCAGTCGGCCAGCGCCTGGACCGGTTCCCAGAAATCCCGGCCGAGGTCCGTCAGGGCATACTCCACCTGCGGAGGCGTCGTCGGGGTGACTGTCCGCGTCACGAAACCATTCTCCTCGAGATCGCGAAGAGTGGAAGCCAGCATCTTCTGGCTGATCTCACCGATCTCGCGCTTCAGCGCATTGAAGCGAAGAGGGCCGCTCCCCAGAACGCGCACGACCAGAAGCGTCCACTTGTCGCTGATCCGGGCCAGCATGCGGCTGATTGGCCCGCAGGACGCGGTATCCTCGCGGTTACCTGGTTTCCGAAAAGTGCTGTCTTGATGGGGCACTCGATCCTCGGATAGATGGTTACGGACAGAAACCAACATACATGAGGATACCATGGTTCCGAAGCCCAAAATCGCGGTCATTATCGGCTCTACCCGCCCCACCCGCTTTGCCGACAAGCCGGCACAGTGGATGTTGAAGCAGGCGCAGGCGCGTGACGACATCGAGGTCGAACTGATCGATCTGCGCGACCATCCGCTGCCGTTCTTCGACGAGATGGCCTCGAACATGTGGATGCCGAGCCAAAATCCGGAAGCTGTACGTTGGCAGGAAACCGTCGGCCGCTTCGACGGCTACATCTTCGTGGTCGCGGAATACAATCATTCGCTCACCGGCGTGCTCAAGAACGCCCTCGACCAGGCTTACAAGGAATGGATCCGGAAGCCCTTTACCGCCATCGGTTACGGCGGCATGGGCGCGTCGCGCGCCGTGGAACACCTGCGCGGCATCGGGGTCGAGCTACAGATGGTATCGACCCACGCCGCCGTCCATATCGGTGGCGGAGACTTCATAGCGGTCGCCCCCAGGGGCGGCAACAAGCCGATCGAGGAGATCGAGGCAAATCTGCTGCCTTCTGCCAAAACGGCGCTCGACGAGCTGGTCTGGTGGGCAAAGGCCACAATGGCCGCCAAAGCAGCGGAAGCCTGATCCCTTGACGCCGATCCCTGAGCTCGTTTTGAAGCTCAGGGATTTTCAGGTTGGTGACCCTGGCCTCTGTGTCGAAGCTCCGGGCTTCGGCGCTCAGATTCCGATACCACCGGCCATGTTCACGGTCTCACCGGTGATGTAGCCCGCATGGGGTCCGGCGAGGAAGCAGATGGTTTCGGCCACCTCTTCGAGGGTTGCGATGCGACGGATCGGATGCATGTCGAGGATGGCGTCGCGGTTCGGAAGCTCGCCGGCAACGTCTGCGGCCATGTCCGTCGGCATGATCCCGGGCTGGACGACGTTGACGGTGATATTGCGGGGCCCGAGGTCGCGCGCGATGCCCTTCGCATAGCCGGCGAGCGCCCACTTTGTTCCGGCGTAGTCGGCGACACCCGAGAAGGGCACGACTGAGCCGAGGCGGGAGCCGACGAAGATGATCCGGCCGCCGTCGGTCAGCTTTTGCGCCGCCGCGCGGGTGTTGGCGATCGTGCCGAGCACGTTGACCTGCCACTGGCGATTATAGTTGTCCCAGTCGAGTTCCGGATCGTCCACCATCTGACCCTGGATGGCGATGCCGGCATTGTTGACGAGGATGTCGAGCCTGCCGAATTCCGCCATCACCCTGTCGATCAGAGGCTTGGCGGAAGAAAGGTCGGCCTGGTCGCTCTTGACCGCAATCGCGCGAACGCCCTTTGCCTTAAGTTTTTCGACGACGGCTTTCGCCTTGTCGGCCGAGGCCGCGTAGCTGATCGCCACGTCTGCCCCGTGATCGGCGAACGCTTCCGCCGTCGCGGCGCCAAGGCCGCGCGACCCGCCGGTAATGAGGACGACCTTCCCCTTGAATATGTTGGACATGAGTATCCTTTCCTAAATCGACGAGGGCTCCGCTCGATCCTGCCAAGCGGCACCCAATTTCATAACGTATGTTACGATAACGATCGGTATGAAATTTGACAGGGCCGGTCAAGGGGTTTAATAACGATCGTTATGAAAATGACGGGGCAGAGCTGATGGGACGCCATCGCGAATTCGATGTGGAGAAGGCGCTCGACGCCGCGTTATGCGTCTTCTGGCGCAAGGGTTATGAAGGTGCCTCCTATGCCGACCTGACCGAGGCGGCGGGTGTCGAAAGGCCAGCCCTCTATTCCGCGTTCGGCAACAAGGAAGCGCTCTTCCGCAAGGTCCTGGCACGCTACTACGAGCGGTACGTGCACTATCTTCCCGCTGCACTCCAGTTGCCCACGGCGCGCGAGGTCGCGGCGCACGTTCTCCAGGGTGCGATCGACCTCACCACCCGTTATCCCGACCATACGGGATGCCTCGCCATCCAGGGGGTCCTGGCGGGATCGGATGAAGCGGAGCCTGTCCGCCAGGCCTTGATAGAGGCGCGCGCCGAAGGCGAAGCGCAGCTTCGCGAACGCTTCGAGCGGGCAAGGGCCGAGGGTGACCTGCCGGAGACGGCGAGGCCCGACACGCTTGCGGCATTCCTGATGGCCGTTCTTCACGGTATGGCGGTG
This sequence comes from Neorhizobium sp. T6_25, assembly GCF_002968555.1. Classification (NCBI taxonomy): domain Bacteria; kingdom Pseudomonadati; phylum Pseudomonadota; class Alphaproteobacteria; order Hyphomicrobiales; family Rhizobiaceae; genus Neorhizobium; species Neorhizobium sp. T6_25. The sequence goes on along the minus strand of NZ_PVBL01000029.1, from coordinate 63,266 downwards.
CAGGCCAAGGCCGGCTTCAGTCGCGATACGCTGGAGGCCGTTGCCGAGCAAGCGCTTGCCACGTGGCCCGCGGGCAAGGGCGAGGGGTCTTTGCGCTAGGCCGCAGCCCTGATCCTTGCCTCTTCCCGGATCCGCTTGACCATCGAGCGCAGCCCGTTGGCGCGCTGGGACGACAGGTGTTCGACAAGGCCGATGCGGTCGAAGATTTCGATCGCGTCGGTGGCGGCGATCTGGGAGGCGGTCCTGCCGGAATAGACGGCGAGCACGATGGCGACGAGGCCGCGCACGATATGGGCGTCCGAATCGCCCTCGAAGGTCATCACCGGGTCGGCGCTGCCGTCCCCGAGATGGCTGACCAACCATACCTGGCTCGCGCAGCCCTGCACCTTGTTCTCCGCGGTCTTCTGGTCGTCGGGAAGGTCCGGCAGCGCCTTGCCGAGTTCGATCACGTAACGGTAGCGGTCTTCCCACTCGTCGAGGTATTCGAAATCTTCGATGATCTGCTCGAGGCTGGCCATAAGCGCTCCGGTTCTTCTATCCGCTCCATATAGGCACTGCAGGCCGGGATAAAAGCAAAAAAAACGCCGTGAGGGGTAAACCTCACGGCGTCAGCAAATGCTGAATGACAGGGCAGGCAGATCAGGCACCGGGAACCGTGGCATTGAGAGCCCGGTGCAAGCTTTGAAATTCGAATTCGGATCAGACGTCCGGTATCAGGTCGATCTGGTGCGCCGACCTGATGCGCGGGATTAGTGGGTCGGCCGTTTCTGCGGGACCGGAACGGTGCCGGTGAAGATCGTATCGGCGCCGGTAGCGGCTGCCGTTTCGGCCTGCTTGGCCGGGAATGGGGTCGGCTCCGGATCGGCAAGCACCGCGGTCCGGCTGCCCTTGTCGCCGAACTGCTTGTCGAGCAGCTCGAAGGCGACCTGGGCGCCCTGCCTGGCCCTCGTGCCGAGCGCCGAGAAGGTCTCGGCACCCTTTTCGCAGACCTCAGGCTTTTCGGTGCAGATGGCGCTCACATATTGATAGGCTTCGGTCGCAGCCGAAAATGCATTGCTGACCTGCAGGGGCGAAAGCCCGTCGGTCTCGGTCGCCGGCTTGCTGCTGAAGTAGGAGAGCACTACCAGCACCGCCGCGAACCACATACTTCCCTTGATGAGAAACCACATCGTTCTATCCACCTGTTTTTCCCGCTCCTGGGTCTCGAGCGGGCCGCCGGATCTGTGCCGGTCTTGAACATGGTTGTACCGCCGGGAAGCAAATATGGCTTTGACGGGATCGTTCGGTTTTTCGGCAAATTTGCTTAAAATGCGAAATATCGGCATTTGCAGCGTCTTTGCCGCGAACTTGAATCGAATTTTAGCGATCGATGTTAAGCATAATTGCGGCGGTCCGCCCGAAACCCCGGGCTTTGTCGGGGGGCGGTTTGCCACAAAGGTTAACGTATTGCGAAAAATCGAAGCAAATCCGCCGCTTACGCCGCGTTAACCACAAACTCGGAAGGCTTGGCCCTTCTGTCCCAAAGCCGGATTTTGGCCCATTGCGGGACCTCCGGCACCCCCTTCTTTTATCCTTTCCTTAAGCCACGGGGGCCTATTGTCGGCTTCGATAAACGAGTCTGTGCAGGGTTTTGCGTGCGCGTATTGAGTAACATTGCCGGAAAGGCGGTCATGCTGGTCGACGAGACCGCAAGCCGCTGGCTGACGCGCCTCGGCGAGGGCGACACCGCGCGTCCCGGTGAAATTGCCCAGTTCCGCCGGCTCGTGTTCTGTGGCCTTGCCGCATTCGTCACCGTGCCGCCGGCGCTTGCGCTGCTCCTGCCGCCGGCGCTGGCCCTGCCGGTCGGCGTTGCGCTGGTTCTGTCGCTTTTCCTTCTGGCCGCGGCCGCGTCCTTCGCTTTTCCGCGCCATGCCGTGGCCTCTGTTGCCGCCCCCCCGCCGGAAGACGCTGCCTTCGATGCGATGCCGGGCCTGTCGCTCATTCTCGATCCGCATGGCCTGCTGGTGAAGACTGGCGGCCGCGATCAGCATCTGTTTCCGCCAAGCCTGCGCGACGCCGCCGGTGAGCCGCTTGCCGAGCGCGTCCACGTGTCCGACCGGATCGGCCTCGTCCAGGCTTTCGACATGCTGCGCCAGGGTGTGCCAAGCGCTGCTGCCGATATCCGCATCGAGCGGCCGTACTCGGCGGCCGGCCGCCAGTTCCTGTCCGTTCGCCTCGACATGACCGCCATCCGCGACGGCGAAGGAGAACTCCTCTACGTCCTGGCGCAGGCGCGCGACATGTCGGAAGAAGAGCAGCTCCGTCTGGAAGCCGCGGCCAATGTCGCCGAGGCGCGCTCCGCCCATGAGGCGAAGTCGAGGTTCCTCGCTGCCGTCAGCCATGAGCTGCGCACGCCGCTCAACGCCATTCTCGGTTTTTCCGACGTGCTCATCGGCGAATATTTCGGCCGGCTCGAAAACGACCGCCAGCGCGAATATGTCGGCCTGATCCGCCAGTCCGGCGGCCATCTCCTGTCCGTCGTCAACACCATGCTCGACATGTCGAAGATCGAGGCGGGCCGTTACGAACTGCTCGCCGAGCCCTTCGCCATCGCGGAAGCCGTGGAAACCTGCCGTGCCATGCTCGATCTGACCGCCCGCGAAAAGGGCGTGACGCTGACGAGCCGCGCGCCGCGCGGGCTTGGCGAAGTGATCGCCGACCGCCGCGCGGTGCAGCAGATCCTCATCAACCTGGCCGGCAATGCGATCAAGTTCACCGGCCCCGGCGGCGTCGTGTCGATCGACGCCGTGCTCGAGGGCGATGACGTCAAGATTTCGGTCAGCGACACTGGCATCGGCATCGCGGCGGAAAAGCTGCAATATATTGGCCAGCCGTTCATGCAGGTGGAAAACGCCTATACCCGCACCTACGAAGGTACCGGCCTCGGACTTTCTCTGGTAAAAGGTCTGGTGGCGCTGCATGGCGGTCGGTTCACGATCGTCAGCCGTCCGGGCGAGGGGACCGTGGTGACGATCTCCCTGCCGGCAGACGGTTCGGGCGTCGAAGCAAAACGGGATGACTCCCGGGAGGAAAAAGTCGAATTCCCGCCGCGGCTGAGGGCAGCCCGGCATGCGGCCATGATGGACGAACAGGATTTTATCGATGACCGCGCGGAAGCGAAAATCGCCTGACAGGAAAAAACCTGTCAAGCAACCGGGCATTCTGTCGAACCTGCTGCTGGCGGGAGCGCGGGCTGCTGCGCGCCGGCCGAAGGCCCTGATCGGCTGCACTGCCTTCGGCATCGTCTTCTCCTTCGTCGCCGCCAATGCGCTCTGGTACCAACCGGGCGGCCATCCGTCCCCGTTCCTCGCCACCCGCGATTCCAAGAACCCGAACCAGATCGCCGGTTATCGTCCGGCAAGGCGCACCGCGCCCGCCGATGTCACCACCTTTCGTATCGAGCGGGCCGACCCGAGCGTCGTAGCGCCAGCTCCAGCCGCCGCGCCGGCCGCAATGCCAGCCGCAGCGCCTGCCCAGACGGCAGCGCCCGCGCCGACGGTTGTCGCGCCGATGCCGCGCCCCCCGGCGCCGCAGCAGGCCGCCGTCCAGCCGGCGGCACCTCCTGAGACGCAGCCCGCAGCGCCAAAACCCGCCGAGACAGCACGCGCCACACCGGCCGCGCCGGCAAGGCCTGCGCCGTCCCTGGTCCAGCCGCCCCGGCCTGTCTCTCCGACCCGCCCGGCCGAAAGCGCCAATGGGCGCGGCGAAGACCCGGTTGCCGCCGCAATCCGCGCCTCCGAGCGCAAGCCGACGATGACGCCGCCCGCCAATATCCCGAGCGGGGCCTCCAGTTCCGGCAGGCCCTTGGCCACGCCCGTCTCCCAAAAGCCGAACGCCCCCGTTCAGCCCACCAATCTGGTGCTGCAGATCCAGCGCGGCCTGTCGAACATCGCCTATGCGGATGTCGAGGTGGACGGCGTCGCCGGCGCCCAGACCAAGGCCGCCATCCGCCGCTTCCAGCGCCACTACCGCCTGCCCGAGACCGGAGAACCGGACGAACTGGTGCTGAAGAAGCTGAAGTCGATCGGCGCGCTGTAGGGCGACTGCGCCCAATCTCCCGAATGTTCTCTTGTTTATTACGGCCGCTTTTGGCCCGAAGCAGTCATAGTCGGCACGATCTCTGAAGGGCTGCTTTGCGCCTTGATTGCGGTCATTCAACCCGATCTTGCGATGTCCTGAAAGCTACCGGTCCGATTGGTCACAGAGCCCGGCGAACCTAGAAGACGAAGCCGCCAAAGTTCATCACGAATTCTGGCCGAAGCATCTGGGCAAGACATAGTCTCTTTCGTCCGAAATGCTGCTGGGGCAAGCATCGAGGTGGTGTGTCTGGACCAGTTCCGTCGCATCTTTTCAAATTGGTCTTCACCCATTGCCCGCGCAGTAATGCACCTCCTGCAGAGCGGGAGGAAACATGGTAGGATCGCGAGCCCGCTTTCCCTACTGATGGAGACCGTGATGGACTTGCTTCGACGGCTGAGGGATCTGTGCGATGCCTTCAACGCTCACGATCTCGATCTGATCATGACCTACTTCGCGGAAGACTGCATATTGGAGATGCCGCGCGGGCGCGATCCATGGGGGTCTCGCTTGGAAGGCAAGACCAAGGTGCGAGAGGCCCTGGCGTCGCGCTTTCAGGGCCTGCCTGACGTTACCTACAACAACGTTGAGCACTTCGTTGATGAAGCATCCGGAACTGGGATATCGAGATGGACCCTCATGGGTACGTCGGTCAACGGGACAAAGACGGAAGTCCAAGGCTGCGATCTTTATACGTTTCGGAATGGCCAGGTGATCCGCAAAGATTCCTATTGGAAGATCGTCGAATAGCTACAAGACCAGATGTTGACGTTCTTGAAGTGCCTCAGTTTTGAGCCGTCGGTCAGCTTCCGGCCCCAAATTTGGTCACTCGACTAAGCCGACGCTGTGTCCGCTTCTGGCGCTAAGTCGCCACGGTAGCCCCACGCCTGGCGGCGTTTGCTGCCGAATGCCGGACATGGCCGCCTCGTTTTGCCACATTCCCGAATGTTCTATGTTTCCAGCGGCGAGAGCTCGTCGCTCAACGCATCGCCACCGCTTCCAGCACCAGCCGCTTCAGCTCTTCGGCAGGTGGGGCGAGGCGGGTTTCGGCGACGTGCAGTGCAAGCTCGATCGCGCCGAGATCGGGCAGGCCGGCGTCTTTCGCATCAAGCGCGGCAAGCTGCGCCGGTTTGCCCTCGACGATCCGGGGGGTGACGCCGAGCCCTGCGGTGACCGCTGCCCAGAGGCCGGCAAGGCTCGGGCTGGCGAACGCGTGGCGCCAGGCGATGCCGTTGCGATCGAGCGCATCGATCGCGGCCTTGCGGAAGGCGCAGGGTGGATCGAAGGCGACGATCGCGAGTGAGTCTCCAGGCATATGCCTGAAACCATCCGGCCCGATCCAGGCGATTTCCCGCCTTGCGACGATCTCCGCCCGCGGGCTGGCGAGCGTGCCCCAGGTCAGCGCCACGTCGAGTTCGCCCTTGTCGATCGCCTGTACCATCGCGACACCCCGGTCGACGCGCGCCTCGACCCGCACCTTCGGATGGATCTTCGAAAAGCGGCCGAGCAGGTCGGGCAGCCAGGTTTCGGCGAAATCCTGCGGCACGCCGATCCTCACCCAGCCTTCGAGCTTGCCGACGCCGCGCACCGCCGCCCGCGCCTCGTCGTTGAGTTCCAGGATGCGCCTGGCATAACCGAGCAGGATTTCGCCGGCTTCGGTCAGCACAAGCCCACGCCCCTGCTTCTGCAGCAGGGTTTCGCCCACCTGGTCCTCGAGCTTCTTCAATTGCAGGCTGATCGCCGAAGGCGAGCGGCCAAGCCGGTCGGCGGCCTTGGCGAAACTGCCGAGCTCCAGGCCGAGCGCAAAACTTCTCAGCGTGTCGATATCGAGATTGATGGGCAGCATGATCGTTGAGTTCTGCAAAAGAGTTTGTTTAAAATTTCGCGATTTTCAAAACGATTGTGCAGAGAGAAGATGGCGGCGTCAACAGAAATCCAAACAAGGAGAACGTCATGCCCTTCGTTCACGTCATCATCGCCGGCAAAAGCATCGAACCGGAAGCCAGGCGCCGGCTGCAGCAGGAAACCACGGTGCTGATGAACACGATCATGCGCAAGCGCCGCGAGGTCACCGCGGTCCTGGTGGAGGAGGTCGATCTTTCCGGCTGGACCGTCGGCGGCGAGCCGCTGGAAGTGGCCGCGCATGTGGAGGCCAATGTCACGCTCGGCACCAATACGCCCGAGGAGAAGAAGCGTTTCATCGAGGCGATGGACGCGCTTTTGAAACAGAGCCTCGGCGGGATACCGCCTGCTACCTATGTCATCGTCCGCGAGGTCGAGGCCGACGCCTGGGGTTTCGGCGGGGTGACGCAGGAATACCGGCGTACAAATGCAATGACGGCGTGATCCTCATCCCACCGGTTGGATGGCGCCCGGCATGGCCGGGCGCATCTCTGCCTTTAGAACACGGCGAGATATTTCAGCAGCGAAATGATGCCGATGATGATGATGATGATCTGCGCGATCTGCTTCGCGCGGCCATCGATCGGCAGGCGCGCGACGAGATAGAGAACCAGGACGATCACCAGGAAGGTGATCAGAATGCTGATCAATGCGGAAGTAGCCAAGCCCCAAACTCCTTTTCATGACAGTGCCGTACGACACCGCCTGTGTAAATATGGTGCATCGGGCGAAAGGAAAGGGCGCGGCGGGGCGATTTTCCGTTTCTTCTCAGGGACTTCCGTGGCCTGGCTCCCGTGGAAGGGCTCAGACCGCCTCGGCGCCGAGCTCCCAAGCCCAGTGCAGATGTCGGTCCTTCAGCGTCCGGTCGCGCAAGTAGCCGGTCAGCTCCTCGTCGATCTCCTCCAGCCGCTCGATCGCGAAATCCTCCGGCCGGTTGGCATTCCAGGCCGCCTGCAGGCTCTTGCTCACATGGCTGCCGTGCCGGAGCGTGAACCAGATGCGGTTCTGGATCTTGTCGAGGTCTCCGGAGCGGCCGACCCATCGCTGCCCCATCGGTGCAAAACGGATGGCATAGATGCCGGCCGGCGCCTTGCGTTCTTTGTAGGCGGAGATCGCCGCTTTCCTGTCGATGATGTTCATGTCCCGTGCCTTCCTTGATGGAAGTGCAGCCAATATCATCCGGGTAATATTATGGCAATAGTTATATCCGGGTAAAATTGGTGCGAGGTGAGTTTGCGCCCGGCCCCGAAGCGCCGTATGAGGGGCCATGCGCCTGAAATCCGAAATCGTCGTCTCCGCCATGATCCGCCGCGTCTTCGGGCTTGGCGGTTTTGCCGCCGTCGAAAGGAAGGGCGCGGAGGCGGCGGGCGCGATCTTCATCCGCCAGCGTTTTCGCGACGGGCTGGAAACGCTTTATGCGCCGGCGCCGCAGAATTTCTTCGGCGACGAAGATGACGGCGGGCGCAAATTCGAGGTGAGAGCGGAACGGGCCGAGCCGGAAGCCATCCGCGAGATGCTGTCGCGCGAAATGCGCTTCGATCCGGATCTCTGGCTGCTGGAACTGGAGATCGACGACGTCGCCGATCTCTTTGAAGTGGTAAAGCCCGGGTAGGCTTTTAGCGCACCCGGTAGAGGCCGTTGAGCGGCTTGCGGGCGCTGGCGGTGGTGCGGATCACCCGCGGCTGGCGGCTGTCTTCCACGCGGTTGTCGGCGAACATCGGCTGATGCTGCTGTTCCGGGTAGGTGTAGCTGTCGGCGCGGCGCCAGGCCTCGACGCGTTTGCCGCATTCGTCCTCGTCGAGCGCATCCCAGAGCGCGGCGGCGCGTGTCACCCCGTCCTGTTCCGCACCCAGATGGTCGTAGAGCCGCTGCAGGATGAACAGCGCGTCCTCCATTTCCATCGCCAGGCCCTTCAGCGTCGCCGCGAGCTGCTGGCCGGAAATGTCGAGCATGATCCGCTCCGAAAGCCAGTGGCTGGCGGAAAGCGTGTCGGCAAGCACGGTTGCAAACAGCCCGGTCTCGCGGTTGCGGGCGAAGCGAACGAGCAGCGCCTCCTGGATCGGCGATAGATTGCGCAAGCCCAGCCGGTCTGCGGCAGCCCGGTCGACATGGCCGGCAAGCGCCTTGATGCGGTTGCGCAGCAGTTCGTCGCGCGTGTTGCGTTCGGCCTCGTCGACCATTTCCGGCGTCGGCCTCAGCGGCAGGAGCGCGTTGAGGTTTTCGGGCGCATCGCTGCGCTTGGTGCGGTCGTGGCGAAGCCCGACCAGCGCGTCGATCACCGTCGGCGACAGCGCCTCGCGGCGCACGATGGCGCGGGCATGCGCTTCCCCTTGGGTGCGGGCGATGGCGATCAGCGCATCGTCGGAAAGGCAGGTCGAGGAGATGAGGAACGGTGCTGCAACGGCGATCGGCTGGCTAGCGATGAAGAAGGCGACGGCCGGCGGCACGGTCTTGCATTGCGAGAGCGCCGCGACCGCATCGCGGCGGGCCTCTTCGGACGATGCGGAAAACAGGGGGGCGAAGAGCTCGGCGAACTGTCGAAGTTCCGACCGCGAAGGGTACGGAAGACTTTCGAAGCTCGTCACGGTGGCCATCAGCACCACATCCTTTTTACGCATGGCCTGGGGCCTTTCAAGGTCTCGAAACTCATTCGTCACTGGCAAACTCGCAATCAACGCAAAACAAATCCGGAGTGCCGAACGCCGGTCAGGTGTGCCGGAAAAGCTCGCCTGGCGTTCTCATCGTACCTTGCCTGGGAAACTCCCGGTGGCGCGCCGTCCGCTCACGCAGCTGTGACAACATCTGCAGAATGGGGTCGCCTTGGTTTAACCGGATGCTAACTCTTGGAGGGTTAACGGTCTGTAAAAATGGTTCGTTTCGATACGCCGGTAATTTCTTGCAGTGCCGCTGTTTTGCCAGGAAATCGCAGGTCCGATCGACGCCTTCAAAGGCTGTGAACCAAACCCACGCTTCTGCGTTTTGGGGTCGGACAACAGACATGCACCGGTAGCAAGTGCTATATTAGCAGTAATACATTGTTAACGGTGGTCTGGCTGAATCCAGGGGTAACCGGCGTGTATTTGCCGCGTTTCAAATGCCGGATGGCCCCGCGTCCCTGGGACCTTCCCGATAACGGCCGGTTCAGGCGGAACCGGCCGTTCATATCGAAATGTCGTTGCGCTTTCGAACAAGGCGCACAGGCGAGAAAGGCGCGGATGCCCGGACTTCTGTCTCGGGAAGCGTCAGGCCCTTGGAGAGGGCAGGGTGAGATCGGTCCGTCTTCATCCGTCTCGAATTCCTTAAACGGAGACGAGCATGGCAGAGATCGTAGTATTGAACAGATGGCGCAGCGACAATCAGCGTCGGCCGCAGATCAGGATCGGCGAAAGCGAGAACGCCGGACAGGTTCTGCTGTTTACCGGCGTGCGATACGAACGTTTCGAGGATTTTGGCGACCGCAAGGCTGAAAACCACGCGGTGCGTGCCGAATAGTCGGCAAACGAAGATCAGAACCGGCTTCGGGAGCGCCATTCGAACGGCGCGCATGTGGCCTGGTTCAGGAATTGCGACACGATACCCGCAAAGCTCGGTTGCGGGACGAGACTTCTCAAGACCACATATCCCTCCTCCGCCCGTGCTTCCACCAGGATCGACTGCGAAACCGCCTGCGGCAGCGCCTTGCGCAATGCCGTCAGCTGCATCGGCGACGCGATCACCACATCCAGCACGCCGCCGGCCGACGTCCGGTCATTGATGCTGAACACCTCGTTGGACGACTGGTCGTAGACGCCGAGCGACCAGAAGGGCACGCCGCCATTGGCGGCCGTCAGCCTCACCGGCCCCTCCGAAATATCGAAGGCGCAGACCGTCGCATCGACGAACGGATCGTCCTTGGAAAGCCCGGCCCGGTCCGGCTTCTCCCCCAGCCGGTAGAAACGATAAATCTCGCCTTCCGCCAGCACCCGCGTATAGGCGTCGCGCTCGCTGAAATCCGGCAGCGCCAGCACGATGATCAGGTGCAGCAGCGCAGCGCCGACAAGCCCGGTGATCACCGCCAGCAGAACCTTCAGCGCAAAACCCCGGGAATCGGCCTTCCGGGACGCGAAGTCCCTGGACCCCGATCCCAAACCTCTCGCGCGCAGACTTCCAAACCCCAGGCGTCTAAACCCGAGCCGTCTAAATCGCGGACTTCCGAACCCAAGACTTCTAGACATTGCCGCACCCGGTCTTCTCGATGCGCGGCATGGTGAGGTCGATCAGCCCGGAGCTGCCGGCCGTCGGTGTGTCGAACAGCGTCAGCGTCAGCCGGAACACGCCGGGCGTCGAGACCGCCAGCCAGTTGCCCGGCTTGGCGGTTGCGGAAATCGCGATGTCGAAACCGCCGTCGCTGCTGCTGTTGCGCAGCACGATGCGGGAATTGAGTGCGGTCGGCAGGTCCGATTGCGCCGAGGGCGGGGCGGCGCCGGGGGCTGCGGCAAACAGCGTCCAGAAACGCGCCGGCGGCGTGTGGCCGGTGAGGCGATAGGAGCAGTTTCCGGTCAGCCGCTCCCCCGCCTGATCGACCGAGGCGATGAAGGTGAGGCCCTCGGCGCTGGCGTAGATGAGCTTGCCGGCGCTCGCCCGGTGCGATTTCGCATAAGGGTCCGCCTGCGCGGTCTGCGCGTCAGGAAAGGCTTCCCACGAGCCGAGCTTGATCGCACCGAAACCGATCGTGGCATCCAGTGCCACGAGAGTGGACCATATCCCGCCGCCGAAGGCGATGGTGAGCGCGATCGCGATGAGGAAGGGAACACGGAACACGGGTTTGCTTTGGCCCTCGGACAGCTGTGCCAGAGGGTTAGCATTGATTCTATTGCGAAGGAATGGGCCTGCCGGCGAAACCCGGGCCCGTTGCACGCTATAACGCATTGCGTTATAGTCTTCACATGATCAGGGATTTTGCGGATCGCGAAGCCGAACGGATTTGGTCCGGCAGCAAAAGCCGGAAATTGCCCGCGGATATGCAGCCGGTTGCCCTGAGAAAGCTGCGTCTTCTCAATCAGGCACGCGCGTTATCGGACTTGCGCATTCCGCCCGGAAACCGCCTTGAGGCCTTGAAAGGCAACCGTTCCGGGCAGTTCTCGATCCGCATCAACGATCAATGGCGTATTTGTTTCATCTGGACCGAAGGAGGGCCTGCCCATGTCGAAATCGTCGATTACCATGGTTGAGACCGAATGGCTCCCGAACCCGCATCCGGGAGAAATCCTGCTGGAGGACTTCCTGAAACCCATGGGGCTCAGCCAGAACGGACTGGCGCGTGCCATTGGCGTGCCGCCGCGCCGGATCAACGAGATCGTGCTCGCCAAGCGGTCGATCTCCGCCGATACCGATCTCAGGCTGGCTCGTTATTTTGGCATGTCAGAGGGCTTTTTCCTCGGCCTCCAGGCGGACTACGACCTGATGCAGCGGCGCCGCGAACTGGGTGATGCCTTGAACAGCATCGAGCCGCGCGCAGCCTGATCCCTCAAGGCCAGCATCGATTCACTTAAGCAACGGGTGGGCGTGTCTTTTCGGCACGCTCGTCCCCATGACTTCGGCACGGGGCCGAATCACTCCCTATAAATCCGCCGTAAGACGCCGGCCGCCCTTCCTCCCAACCCCGCTGGATCGACGGCGAGAAGCTCGCTGCCTGTGCCGGGATCGGTCATCCAGGGCCTTTGCGTGCCATTCTCAAACAGGAATGATCTGAGGGTTAACCCTTTGATAAGGTTATTCCGAGCGGTTCCTGTGACTAAAAACCGCCTGTTACCTTGCCCGGCTCATTCCTTGGCTACCGTGTCTGCGACGACGTTCCGGAGCAGAGACGATGAGAACATGGATGATGGCGACCGGTGCATTGATAGCCGTGGCTGCCGGATTTTCGGGTGCCTATTTCCACCTGAAACCGGTGCCGGGTCCTTCGACCCCGAAGGACATTTCCCTCGACTTCATGACGCTGACCGAAAGCCAGCCGACGGAGGCGCGCCGCGCCATCGTCGACGGCATCGAGATCTGCCTTCCCCAGCCGGCGCGGGAGGGCTGGACGAGCCCGCCGGTCAAGAACCTCGCGGTCGACAGCTATATCCGCTTTTTCGACCTGATGGGGCAGGAGGTGGGGCAGGCCGAACGCAGCGCGGAATTCCGTGGCTGGCTTTCGCAGGCCAGCGGCAACCTTTCGCAGCGCGACCGGATCGCCTTCGGCAAGCTGACCGAGGGCGGCCTGCACGAAGGCGTGACCGCGCTCTGCGTCGCCGCGACCATGCGCGGCAAACTCGGAAGCCTTGGGTTCAGGGGGTTATGGAACTGACGGCCGTCGCCTCGGCGAGCGATCCCGTCGCGGTCTTGTCGGCCACCTTGGCGGTGGCGGGTCCGAGCCGCCCGGCCTCTTTCAGCTTTCCGGCGATCTGCCGCAGCAGCCGGGTGGATTCGGCCGACAGGGAACGCGGGCGGATGAGCGCCTGCAATCCGGTATCGATGGTGCCGTCCTTCTTCTTGGCGACGGCGTTGCCCTTGTGGTCGCCGGTCGGCAGCGGGTTGTCGATGCCGGGAATGGCACGCAGCTCGATGCCCTGGTGGGCATAGTCCATCACCGTCTTGAAGGTCGCGGCCGGCAGCGAACCGCCCGTCATGTTGTCCATCGAGGTGAAGTCGTCGTTGCCGAACCAGACCGCGGTCGTGTAATTGCCGGTAAACCCGATGAACCAGGCGTCGCGATAGCTCTGCGAGGTGCCGGTCTTGCCGGCCGTGACGATGCCGCCGTCGAGCGCCGCCCTGCGGGCCGTGCCGATCACCGGGATCTGCGACAGGATGCGGTTCATCGACGATGTCGCCTGCTCGGAGAGCACGCGCTTGGCCGGTCGTTCGTCGCGGTTGAAGTCGTAGAGCACGTCGCCGCCGTAGCCGAGTACCTGCTCGATGCCGTGGCGACGCGATTCCATGCCGCCGGCCGGCATCACGGCATAACCCGTCGCCTGGTCGAGCACCGTCATTTCCGAGGTGCCGAGCGGGATGGTCTTGTCCTTCCTGAGCGGCGTTTCGACACCGAAGGCCTTGGCGGTCTTCACGATCACGTCGGTGCCCAGATAGTCCTTGGCGAGCCGGACCGGCACGGTATTGAGCGACTGCGCCATGGCCGACAGCAGCGTCACCTTGCCCTTGTAGGAGCGCGCGTAGTTCTGTGGCGACCAGCCGTTCCAGGTGATCGGCGCGTCGGAAATCGTCGATTCCGGTTTGAAGCCGTTCTCCATCGCCGCCGAGTACGTATAGAGCTTGAAGGACGAGCCCGGCTGGCGCAGCGCCTTGGCGGCGCGGTTGAACTGGCTTTCGCCGTAGTCGCGGCCGCCGACCATGGCGCGCACGGCCCCGCCGTTCTCGATCATCACCAGGGCGCCCTGCTTCACCTTGAAGCTCTCGCCATATTCGCGCAGGCTCGATTCCACCGCCGATTCCGAGGCCTGCTGCAGGCCCATGTCGATCGTCGTGCGCACCACGACCGAATGTTCGTGGAACTTGCCGGCGGAGGCCAGCCGCTGCACTTCGTCGAAGGCCCAGTCGAGGAAATAGTCCGGCGCCTTGACGTCGGCGCGATCGACGACGGTCGCCGGGCCGCGGCGGGCGGCGATCACCTGGCCTTCGGTCATCAGCCCGCTCTGCACGAGGTTGGAAAGCACTTCGTTGGCGCGGGCGCGGGCAGCCGGCAGATTGACATGCGGCGCATATTTGGCGGGCGCCTTGAACAGGCCGGCGAGCATGGCGCTCTCGGCAAGGTTCACTTCCGTGATGTTCTTGCCGAAATAGAATTGTGCCGCGGCCGCTGCCCCGAACGTGCCGCCGCCCATATAGGCGCGGTCGAGATAGAGCGACAGGATCTCCTTCTTGGAGAGGTTGGCTTCCAGCCACAGCGACAGGAAGGCTTCCTTGATCTTGCGTTCGATCGACCGTTCGTTGGTGAGGAACAGGTTCTTGGCAAGCTGCTGGGTGAGCGTCGAGCCGCCCTGCACGACGCCGCCGGCCTTGGCGTTTTCGCTCATGGCGCGGGCAAGGCCGAAGAAGTCGATGCCGAAATGGTCGAAGAAGCGGCGGTCCTCGGTCGCCAGCACCGCCTTGATCAGGTGGTCCGGCAATTCGTCGATCGGCACGGAGTCTTCATGAATGATGCCGCGATGGCCGATGATGTTGCCGTAGCGGTCGAGGAAGGTGACGGCGAAATCGCCGCGGTTGCGCCAGTCCTCGTGGGTTTCCTCGAAAGCGGGCTGGGCGAGCGCCAGGAGCACCACGAAGCCCGCGGTGCCCAGGGTCATCGCCTCGCCGGCGAGTTCGAAGCCGAGGCGTTTCCAGCCGCGCACACGAAACCGGCGGAAGAAGATGGTGATCTCCTCCCAGATTTCGCCGAGCCGGAAACCGAGATTCCAGACGGTGGAATCGATCCAGGAATCGATGCGCAGCAGCAGGTGGCGCTTGCCGCGCGGCCGGTCGCCTGATGACTTTGGCTCGTCCTGCACCTTCGGAATTCCCCGCCCTTTCGATGAGTTGTGCTTGACGCGGTCCCTTCAAGGGATCAAGAGCTCTAGCCTCTCACCGTTAATCAGCTTTAGCTGACAAATGGTTGATGCGCGATATCAAAATCGCAACAGGTAAAATGCAGATGCGCGGATTTGTTCCGCCCTGCCGCAAATGTGATATCCACGATGACCGACGAACCTTTCTGGAAGACCAAGCGGCTCGACCAGCTGAGCCAAAATGAATGGGAAAGCCTGTGCGACGGTTGCGGGCTCTGTTGTCTCAACAAGCTCGAGGACTGGGACTCGGGCGATGTCGTCTTCACCTCGGTCGCTTGCCGTCTGCTCGATGGCGAGACCTGCCGCTGCAAGGATTATCAGCACCGCCAGGCGACCGTGCCGGACTGCATCCAGCTCACCCCGACGACGGTCAACGAGATCGCCTGGCTGCCGCCGACCTGCGGTTATCGCCTCGTCCGCGACGGCGAGGACCTCTACTGGTGGCATCCGCTGGTCTCGGGCGATCCGAACACCGTGCACCAGGCCGGCATCTCCGCCCGCGGCCGCACGGTCAGCGAAAACGAGGTCGATGTGGAGGATTTCGAGGACTACGTGGTCGACTGGCCGCTGACGGTGGGCGAGGAACGCTAGGGACGCGGCGTCACTTCACTGCGATGACGACCTTGCCCTTGGCGCGACCCGTTTCGACATAGTCCAGCGCCTCGTTCGTCTTGTCGAACGGGAAGACCCGGTCCATCACCGGGCGGATGTGGCCCGCCTCGATCAGCGAGGTGATCTGTGCGAGCTGGCCGCCGTTCGCCGTCATGAAGAGGAACGAATAGCCGATCTTCCGGCGTCCCGCTTTTCTCCTGATGCCGAAGCTCAGCAGGCGCATGACCTGTTGAAGCAGCCAGCCGGAGCCGTTCTGCCGGGCGAAGTCCGGATCGGGCGGGCCGGAAATCGAGATCAGCTCGCCGCCGGGCTTCAATACATTCAAGGATTTCTCGAGCGTATCCTTGCCCAGGCTGTTCAGCACGACGTCGTAGCCCTGCAGCACCTTCTCGAAGTCGTCTTTCTTGTAATCGACGACGACGTCCGCCCCGAGGCTTTTCGCAAGGGCGACATTGGCCGTGCTCGTGGTCGTTGCCACATGGGCGCCTAGATGCTTGGCGAGCTGGATCGCGACGGTGCCGACGCCGCCGGAGCCGGCGTGGATCAGGACCTTCTGCCCCTTCTGCAGGTTGGCCCGCTCGACAAGGACCTGCCATGCCGTCAGCGCGACAAGCGGAATGGATGCGGCCTCCACCATGGTGAGATTGCCGGGTTTTCTCGCCACATCGGCCTCGTCCATGGCGATATATTCGGCAAACGTGCCGATGCGATCCTGGGCCGGACGTGCATAGACCTCGTCTCCCGGCTTGAACTTCCGGACATTCGCCCCGACCCGGACGACGACGCCCGCAACGTCATTGCCCAGCACCAGCGGAAGGCGATAGGGCAGGATAAGCTTGAATTCGCCGTCCCTGATCTTGTTGTCCAGAGCGTTCACGCCGGCGGCATGAACCTCCACCATGACGTCGTTGTCGCGCAATGCCGGCTCGGGTATTTCGCCGAACCGCAGGGCGCCGCCCTTGCGATAGCGATCGATCAGGAATGATTTCATCGGACTGACTTCCGTTTCCGTGGTGGCCGGCATCGCCGGCGGGCCTGCGATGAATGCTCAGACGGGAAGCCCGTTGAACTTCCGAAGGTTCTTGTCGACGATGGTTTCGGGCAGGAAGCGACGTATGAAGCGGACCTGTCCTGCCATTTTTCCGGCGGTGTAGCGCCGTTTGGGCAATGCCGCATTGGCGGCCTTTACGACGGCCTCGGCGACCACTTCCGGTGCATCTCCCTTCGCGACGGATTCGCGCATCAGCCGCTCCGCGTTAGCGCGAACCGTATCATAGACGGAAAGCGGGCGGTCCGCGCGGGTCAGGTTCTCCTCGAAGGCGGTGCGGGTCAAACCGGGCTCGACAAGCACGACGCGGATGCCCTGGGTCCGCACTTCATGGTCGAGAGACTCCGAATACCCTTCGACGGCGTGCTTGGTGGATGCATAGAGGGCGTTGAAAGGAGCCGGGATCAGCCCGAGTATCGAACTCAGGTTGACGATGCGGCCCTTCTGCTGGCCCCTCATCACGGGCAGGACGGCATTCGTCATCCGGATGGTGCCGAACACGTTCACCTCGAACAGGGCCTTCGCCTGTTCCGTGGTGGATTCCTCGGCACCGCCAAGCAGGCCGACCCCGGCATTGTTGACGAGAAGATCGATCCGCCCTGCGCGACGCAGAACCTCGTCCACGGCATTTTTGACGGATGCGTCGTCGGTCACGTCGCAGACCAGCATCGTCACCCCGTCCGCCGTGTCCGGCATCGGCTTCCGGCTGGTGCCGAAGACCTGATAGCCATCCCGCCGCAGCGCCTGCGCCGTCACCAGTCCTATTCCTGAGGAGGCACCCGTCACCAGGGCAACGCCACGTTTTTTCTTGCTCATCGGTTCCGCTTTCATTTTGTGATGGAACATCGTTGAGCGATCAGTTACTATCAAATCCGTATCAAGTCACTACTAAAAAGATATCGACATGAAGAATCTTTCCGACCAACCCTGCCTGATCGCCCGGAGCCTGGCGCTTGTGGGGGACGCGTGGAGCATGCTGATCATGCGCGACGCCCATGCGGGGCTGACCCGCTTCGACGAGTTTCGCAAGAGCCTCGGCATTGCGCCGACCATGCTGACCGGACGGCTTTCAGGCCTGACGGAGGAGGGGCTTTTGGAGAAACGGCGCTATTCCGACCGTCCGCCACGGGACGAATATCTGCTGACCGAAGCCGGCCGCGACTTTCTGCCGGTCCTGTTTGCGATCGGCGCATGGGGACGCAAGCATCGCGGCGGCGGCAAGGTCACCCGGTTCTTCGACACCGAGACCGGAACGGAGATCGATCCGGTCACCATCGACCGCGCCACCGGCGCTCCGGTCGGAACTCGCCCGATCCGGATCGCCGCGCCCGAATGAGCCGCAACACCGACTGAAAGCCGGGTCCTGCGTCCTGTTGCCGGCGATTGTCCGTTCCTTGCCCGATGCCGGATCGATAGCCCTCGGGGCTAAACCGGCGAGCGAGGAAGGCGCAGGAACCCGCACGAAGCACAGGTTTATTACGTGTCAATGACATAAGTTAAGGTGGGCAAGACAGGTTTTTCAGGTAATTCTACCAGTATGCCCGGGCGTGCAGAAACGCTAAGACTACGGTGACAGTCAAGATTCATTCCGAATTCATTCGATGGCACCTAGATGAATGCAGAAGGCACGCTGGCAGACCGCCTCTACGAGGCAGCCCTGGTTCCTGAGCTTTGGACGGAAACTTGCGAGAGGATAGCATTGGAGGCAGGGTCCAGCACCGCCTCGATCTTCACCATCGACGGCAGCGGCAATCATCGTTACGTCACCACCCCCAATATCGCCGACGCCTTTGCCGAGTTCGTCAAGAGCGACACCCGGCTGGACAATGTTCGCCCCGTTCGGGCCATGGAGCGTTCGCCCTTTTCGTTTGTCCGCGTAACCGATCTCCTGAGCGCGGAGGAATTTGCCAATGATGCGATCCAGCGCGACATCATCGAGCCGCACGGCATGCAGTGGGAGGCGGGCTGGGCTTTCCAGGAACCGACCGGGCACGTCATCGTCATCACCCTGATGCGCGCCAAGGGCCTGACGCATTTCTCCGACGAACAGCTGGCGCGCCTTAATCTCCTGAAGCCGGATCTCGCTCGGGCCGCCTATATGGCGTCGCGGCTTGCCTTCAACGAGGCGCGTTCGATGACCGAGACGCTGTCGCTGCTCGGATTGCCGGCGGCGGTCATCGGCGACAGCGGCCGGGCAATTGCAATGAACCCGGAGATGGAGGCCTTGAGCCCGCGCATCCGCACCGGCGCCGGCGATCGGCTGGTGCTGGAAGGGACAGGTGCCGGTGCTCTCCTCGACGGGGCGATAGAGCACTACAAGGCGCAGGCCACGCCGACCGTGCAGTCGCTGCCGATGGCGGGCCGCGATGGGGCGCCGCCGCTGATCCTGCATCTTCTGCCGATCCGCCGCGCCGCCCGCGACATCTTCTCCCGTTCGATGGCGGTGCTGGCCGTCACCCAGGTGGGGCAGGTCGGCCCGCCGGACATGCGGGTGCTCTGCGGCCTCTTCGACCTCACCCCCGCCGAAGCCCGCGTGGCACGCGGCATCGCCATGGCCCAGACGCCGGAAATGGCCGCCGCCGCGCTCGGCATCTCGCTCGAAACCGCCCGCTCGCACCTGAAGAAGATCATGCTGAAAACCGGCACCACCCGCCAGGCGGAACTGGTGCTGCTGCTTTCGGGCCTGAACGCGCCGAGCTTCGGCGGTGGCGGTCGGCCGGAGCCGTGAACGCCTCGCAAAACGCGCTCGGGTTAAATTGGCCACATTCCTTTGCTGGATGATGTGCACGCATGTGCGAAGTCGCAATTGGCTCAGGCATGAGCGAGTGCAATCGATCGATGCACTCGCTGTCGTGAATTGATGCCGCATTGGGTTGTAGAATGAAATACAGACCGGAAATCGACGGCTTGCGAGCCGTCGCTGTGGTTCCTGTCCTTATATTCCACGGTGGTCTGGGTTTCCGCGGCGGATTTGTCGGCGTCGACGTCTTCTTCGTCATCAGCGGTTATCTGATAACCTCGATCATATATCGCGAGGTTGAGGAGCGGAAATTCAGTCTCGTCCGCTTCTACGAGCGGCGCCTGCGACGCATCGCTCCGGCGCTTCTTTGCGTCTGCCTGGCTTGCCTGCCGTTTGCATGGGCATGGATGCTTCCCTATGAGCTGCGCGACTTCGGCCGCAGCCTCTATCAGGTGAATCTGTTCGTTTCGAACTTCTATTTTTGGACCAAAACCGGCTATTTCGATGCAAGCAACGACCTGAAGCCGCTTTTGCATACGTGGTCCCTCGGCGTAGAAGAACAGTTCTACATCCTATTTCCTGTTGTTCTGATGGCCTTGCGCCGGTTTCGCCGCCAGTTCGTTCTGGCCGCCATTCTCCTGTTGAGCGCAACGAGTTTCCTTGCCACCCAGCTCGTGCCGCTGTTTGATCCTGCGGCGAATTTCTACCTTCTGCCCACCCGCTTCTGGGAGCTTGGCGTCGGCGCCAGCATCAGTATGGCGAATGTCGGTGGAGAAAAAGCCCGCTACGGCGGTTTGGCGGCGGCTTGCGGCCTCGCGATGATCGTCCTGTCCTGCTTCTTGGTTGAAGGCGGACCGTCTTATCCGGGCTGGCAGACGCTGCCGGTGGTGGCCGGAACCGCGCTGGTTCTTCTATTTTCATCCTCGGAGAATCTCGCTGGACGGCTTCTTTCCGCAAGAGCCTTGGTCTTTGTAGGTCTGATCAGTTACAGCCTCTATCTCTGGCATCAGCCTGTCCTCGCCTTCGCGCGCTTGCGGCTGTTCACCAATGACTTGAGCGCTTCAACATCCGCACTACTGCTTTGCCTCACCGTGCTGCTTGCGGTCGCGAGCTACTATCTCGTCGAGCGGCCGTTCCGCGACAGGAACCGCGTTGGGACGAAGGGCTTCTTTACCCTGGCCGGGGTTGCGGCAGCGGCCAGCATCGCTTCCGGCTTCATGTTCGAAATGACTGATGGCGCTGCGTTCAGGTCGCCGGGTCTCTACGAGATGACCGAGGTGAGCAAAGGTCTGAGCGAAAACTGTAACGGCGAGATGGCGCCCGAATGCTCCACGTCCGATAATCCGGAGATCGCGGTGTGGGGAGATTCCTTCGGCGCCCATCTCGTGGAAGGTATCCTGGCGTCGGCCCCCGATGTCAAACTCGTGCAGTTCACCAAAAGCCTTTGCGGACCGTTCACCGACATTACCTACCCGGTTACCAGCGACGGTCGCAGGTCGCCCGAAGGCTGCCTGTCCTGGAACAGGGACGTCCTCGACGCCATGGCGGCAACCAGGACGCTTCGATACGTCGCGATAGGCGTCAATCTCGATATCTATGCGGAAACTGAAACGTTCGTTCGGAAGGACGGGCAGAGTGTACCGGCAGGCCGGGCGCTGCTTCTGGACAGCTTTTTAGCGTCCTTGTCCGGCCTGCGGCAAATGGGGTTGAGTCCGGTGGTTTTCGCGCAGCCTCCGCAGACGGGCACCGATGTCGGCGGTTGTGTTGCCCGTTCACGATTACTGGGCATCGCGGCAGACCACTGCGATCTGTCTGCTGACGACGTGAACCGGCGAGGTCGCGTTGCGATGGAGATCACGAATGTCGTGGCGCGGGACTATCCGGTGATCGATCTGGGCACCGGCCGGTGCAACGGCACGATCTGCCGGGTTTCCGAGGATGGCGTCTCCCTTTATGCGGATGCGGGCCACTATTCCCAGGGTGGAATACGGCTGCTGGGAAAGAAGTACCATCTGTACGATCTTATCGTGAAAGCGGCGACTGAGGGCTGCGGTGATGGCTCTGCCCCCGCTGCCCGACCCGCCGGTTTCTGCCGCCCTTGAGAATATCCACAAGCACCCCTTGACCTTCCCATCATGGGAAGCTCCACATAGGGCGGGACAGTGAGACATCCCGACAAAAAAAGGGGAGATTGCGCCCGTGAACCAGACCGTCAAGCCGATCCACAAGGCTGAGCCTTTTACCGTGCCCGTCGAGGGCATGACCTGCGCCTCCTGCGTGCGCCGCGTCGAAAACGCTGCCGCGAAAGTGCCGGGCATCGACAGGAGCGCCGTCAACTTCGCGACCAAGAAACTGACGGTGGAATCGGCAGAAGGCTTTTCGCCGGAGGAACTGACGAAGGCGATCAGGAAGATCGGTTACGAAATCCCGCCCGGCGCCATCGACCATGCGATGCGCGAGGCGGGCATGATGCCGCCTGTGACGCAGACGGCGCATGCCGGGCACGAGCACCACCACGGGCATTCCGCACCGGAAGCCCACATGGACCACGCCGCCATGGGGCACGATCAGGCGGGCCATGCCGGCGGGCATGACCATATGCAGATGCACCAGGGCGAGGAGGGCGTGCTGAAGCGCGACCTAGCGATCGCCTTCGTGCTGACCCTGCCGCTCTTCGTGCTGGAAATGGCAGGCCATGTCTATGAGCCGTTTCATCACTGGCTGATGGGTGTGATCGAGACGCAGAACCTTTATTATCTCTATTTCGCACTGGCGACGGTGGTCGTCTTCGGCCCGGGCTTCCGCTTCCTGAAGCTCGGCCTGCCGGCGCTGTTGCGCGGTGCGCCGGAGATGAATTCGCTGGTCGCGGTCGGCGTGCTGGCCGCCTATGGTTATTCGCTGGTGACGACATTTGCTCCGGACCTGCTGCCGGAGAGCGCAAGGTTCGTTTATTACGAGGCCGCGACGGTGATCGTCACGCTGATCCTGTTCGGCCGGCTGCTCGAGGCCCGTGCCACGGGCCGCACCGGCGAGGCGATCGAGAAGCTCAGCCGGCTGCAGGCGAAGACCGCCCGCGTCGAGCGCGACGGCAAGCTGCTGGACATCCCCGCCGAACAGGTGGTCGCCGGCGACGTGCTGGTGATCCGGCCGGGCGAGCGTATTCCGGTCGACGGCACGGTGATCGACGGCTCCTCGAATGTCGACGAATCGATGATTTCGGGAGAGCCGCTGCCGGTCGAAAAGGCGGCCGGCGCGACCGTGGTCGGCGGCACGATCAACAAGACCGGCGCCTTTCGTTTCCGGGCCGACAAGGTCGGCCGCGATACGATGCTGGCCCAGATCATCCGCATGGTCGAACAGGCTCAAGGGTCGAAACTGCCGATCCAGGGGCTGGTCGATCGGGTGACGGCCTGGTTCGTGCCGGCGGTGATCGCGCTGGCTGTTCTCACCTTCGCCGTCTGGTTATTCGTCGGCCCCGAACCGGCGCTCGCCCATGCGCTGGCCAATGCGGTCGCCGTGCTGATCATCGCCTGCCCCTGCGCCATGGGGCTTGCCGTGCCCACCTCGATCGTCGTCGGCGGTGGCCGGGCGGCCGAGCTCGGCGTGCTGTTCCGCAAGGGCGAGGCGCTGCAGGAACTGCGCAATGTCCAGCTGGTCGTGTTCGACAAGACCGGCACCGTCACCAAGGGCCGGCCGGAACTGACCGACCTGGTGACCGCGCAAGGTTTTGCCGGGGACGAGGTGCTGGCATTGGTCGCGAGCGTCGAGGCGCAGTCCGAACACCCGATCGCCGAGGCGATCGTCAAGGCGGCCGAGGCCAAGGGCCTGACGGTGCCGAAGGCGGAACGCTTCGCGTCGGTCACCGGTTACGGCATCGAGGCGGAAGCGGGCGGTCGCAGGATCTCGGTCGGCGCCGACCGGTTCATGGAAAAGCTGGGGCTTTCGGTCGAGGTGTTTGCGCAAGCCGCCGCCCGGCTTGGCGACGAAGGCAAGACGCCGCTTTATGCCGCCGTCGACGGCAAGCTGGCCGCCGTGATCGCGGTTGCCGATCCGCTGAAACCCTCAAGCCGCGACGCGATCAAGGCGTTGCAGGCGATGGGCATCGAAACGGTGATGGTGACCGGCGACAACCGCCGCACCGCGGAGGCGATCGCAAGACAGGTCGGCATAGACAAGGTCGTGGCCGAGGTCCTGCCGGAAGGCAAGGTGAAGGCGATCCACGAGATGCGGGCCGGCGGGAAAAAGCTTGCCTTCGTCGGCGACGGCATCAACGACGCGCCGGCGCTCGCCGAAGCCGATATCGGCATCGCCATCGGCACCGGCACGGACGTGGCGATCGAAAGCGCCGACGTGGTCCTGGTCGGCGGCGATCTGTCGGGTGCGGTTTCGGCCATCGCCATGAGCCGCGCGACCATGACCAACATCAAGCAGAACCTGTTCTGGGCCTTCGGTTACAACGTGGCGCTGGTGCCGGTCGCGGCCGGGGTGCTCTACCCCGCCTTCGGCTGGCTGCTGTCGCCGATGATCGCCGCCGGCGCCATGGCGCTGTCGAGCGTCTTCGTGCTCGGCAATGCGCTGCGGCTGAAGGCGGTGAAAGTGGGAGAGACGAGATGAATATCGGCGAAGCCTCCAGCGCGTCCGGCGTTTCGGCCAAGATGATCCGCTATTACGAGGAGATCGGGCTGATCCGGCCGATGGGCCGCACCGGTAACAATTACAGGGTCTATGGCGATGAGGAAGTGCATATCCTGCGCTTCATCAAGCGCGCCCGCAATCTCGGCTTTTCGCTCGAAGAGACCGAGACGCTGCTGAAACTCTGGCAGGACAAGAGCCGCGAAAGCGCTGCCGTCAAGGACGTCGCGACCGCCCATATCGGCGATCTCGAACGACGCATCGCCGAGATGCAGGGCATGCTGAAGACGTTGAAACACCTTGCCAACTGCTGCGGCGGCGACAACCGCCCCAACTGCCCGATCCTCGATGACCTGGCGGGGGATGGGGCGGCCGATGCACCCGTTCCGGCGGGTAGGAAAAAGACGAGGCAGGATGCCTGATGCCCGCACTCGGATGAGGCAGGACCTCGCCTCCTTCGATCTCCCCCCTTGAGGGGGAGCCGATCTTTCAGGGACGTGAGGCGGTGCGGCATCCTTAACCCTCCCCCTTGTGGGGAGGGTGGCCGGCAGGCGGGAGGGGTTTTAAATGCGGAAGGAAAGCCCCTCCCCAACCCCTCCCCACAAGGGGGAGGGGCTCCACGCACCGCCGCACGCCCTTGAAGGGAAGCATGCCGCACCGGCTCCATTCCTCTAATGTACTTGACCTTCCCTCCATGGGAAGCGGCACAACACACCTATCGAACAAGGAGATTCCGATGACTGCGATTTTCACCGTGCCGGACATGACCTGCGGCCATTGCGAAAAGACCGTGCGCGGCGCGCTGGCGGAAGCCCTGCCGGGCGCGGCGGTAGCGATCGACCTGACGGCCAAGACGGTGGCGATCGAAGGCGACGCGGCGAAGGCCGAAGAGGCGATCCGCGAGGCGGGGTATTCGCCGGAGCGGGCAGCGGTCTGAGGGGAAATTGTCTGGCCGATCGCGCCCATCGCGTTGAAAACCTTCGCGCAACCATCGCAGATCAGCTTCGCAAGGACCTCAATTTAGCACCTGCAGGAGAAGTAATGGTAAGCTAAGGAACATGCCGGCGACAAGGCCGACAAATCCAAGCGCGAGCGCGCCGTCAAGTCCGTGGTTCTGCCAGCCGAAATAGGCCCCAACGGCGGTCGCCATGGACATGATCGAAACAGTCCAGACGATCTCCAAGAGCCAGAGCAGCCTTCCGGCAAGTCTTCGTTTTTCCTGCGCCATGGCCAAGATCAACTTTCGCGAGTACCTTCTTTCCCCGATGTAAGATCGGGCTTCTCCTTTCGCCAGGGATAGTGTCGGGTCCTGACCGCAACTAAGGAGAATTGATGTGAGCAGAGCCATTCTATCGCTGCTGATCTTCGTTGCCGTGAGCACGCTTGGCCAGGCTCAGATGCAGGAAAGCCGTAAGCATAGCGACTATCCGTTCCAGTGTGGAGCAATCTTTGTGATCTTAGCCGAGGCATACGGCCAATCGGGCGAAACAGCCCAGGCTGTCGGGTATAAATCGAAATTCGATGATCTGTCGCGACGAGCCGAATCCGAGTTTGAGAAGCTCGGCCGAACGAAGGAGGAGGCCCGTGGCTACATGCAGGAGCATGTCGCCAGGCTGTCTCTTCTGGCCGAAAAGGATGCGAGCCCCGTCGCCAATTTCGCTCGGCGCTGCAACGCGCTTTTTCCGAGCTAAGCCTCGCCGGGCAGGTCCTTCGTTTCCGACAACAATTTCTCGAAGGAACAGAAGACGCAGTTCATCGCCTTCAAGGTGCTGGCACGTCCCTGATAAAGCCCGCCGCCCCTCGCGATCTTGCTCCACCTTGTCGCAAGGTGGAGCATTGAACGTATCCCGAAGCCGCGGCTTAGAACTTGACGCCGATGCCGACGTTGATCACGTGCTGGCTGAAGTCGAAATCGGCGCCTGCGAGGCTGCCGTTGCCGAAGTCGTTGTAGCGGTATTCGAGGCGGCCGAAGATATTGTCGGTGAAGGCGTAATCGACGCCGGCGCCGACCGTCCAGCCGTTGAGCATGTCGTCGTCGTCAAAACCGCCGCCGTCGATATGGGCGGTGGTGGCCGTCCAGCCGGCTGCCGCGAAGATCAGCGCCCGGTCCATGGCGTAACCGACACGGCCGCGAACCGAACCGGAGAACCCGGTGTCGACGTCGATGCCGCCGGCATAGCTGTTTTCGTTCCAGTCGTAGTTGACGTCGCCTTCGATACCGGCCACGAAACCGCTGGAGAACTGCCAGTTATAACCGACGAAGCCGCCAAGCCTCCAGCTGTCGAAATCGTCCGAACCGCCGCCGGGGGCATCACCGTCGCCCCAGGCATATCCCGTGTGGGCACCGATATAGGGGCCGTTCCAGGAGAATACGACGGGCGTTTCGACGGCTTGCGGCGCTTGCGGGATTTGTTCGACGGCGTCGGCTGCGTAAGCAACGGAAGAGGCGGTCATGGCGGCCGACGCTGCGAGAATGAAAAGAGCCTTCATGGATATTCCCTCCGATTGGTTGGCAAAAACGCAAATAGAGCGGTTTGCTTGGAAAGCTGTAGCTAAAATACAACATCGGAAAAAATCTGCAATTACGCCTTAAGATACTGAAAATGCGTAATTTTAATTTTCGGCTCATCCCTTGACCTCAATCATGGTTGAGGTTGTAGCGTCCCCGGGACTGAAAAAACGGATAAGAGGCAGGGCGTGTTGCAGGATATCAATGTGGGCTGGTCGAGGCTTCTCAGAGGCCGCGAAGGGGCGATGCTGGGGTTGATCTCGGCGGGGATCGGGCTGCATGCCTTCAACCAGTTCGCAATCGTCGCAGCACTGCCGCCGGCGGCAAGAGAGATCGGCGGCACGGGCTATTTCAGCTGGGCCTATACGCTCTATTTCCTGGGCTCGATCGCCGGCGGCACGGGAGCTGCGGCGATGCGCGACCGGTTCGGCGCGCGCTTCATTCTCCTTCTTTCGGCGCTGGTCTTTGCGGCCGGCGGGCTGCTGGCGCTGTCGGCGCCGGCCTTTTCCTGGATCATGGCCGGGCGCCTGCTGCAGGGCATTGCCGATGGATTGATCGTGGCGATCTGCTACAGCCTCATCCCGGCCAATTTTCCCTCCGCGCTGATCGCAAAGGTGTTTGCGGTGGAGGCGATCGTCTGGGCGGTGGCGGCAATTGCCGGGCCGTTGGCGGGCGGACTTCTGACCGAGGCCTATTCCTGGCGGGCGTCTTTCCTGGCCGTCTCGCCGTTCGTGGCTCTGCTGGCCGTCTTTGCGCTGACCGCGAAGGTGAGGGTGACGGAGGCGGCGCCGGTGCCGCTCTCCGCCGCCACCATTTCGCTCTGCCTTGCCGCTTCCTTCGTCCTGTCGCTGTCGTCGGTGGTGACCGGAGGGGCGATGCAGGCGGTGGCGGTGGTGGCAGGCGCGGGCCTGTTCCTGCCGGCGCTGAAGCTCGACGGGCGGATCGGGCCAAGGCTGTTTCCGGAGGGCGCTTTCCAGCTCGGTTCTGTTCTCGGGCACGGGTTCTGGGTGCTGTTCCTGATGTCGGCCAGCCACTCGGTCGGCAGCGTTTACCTGGCGCTGATGATCGACGCCGTCTTCGGTTTCCGGCCGTCCGTGGTCGGTTATCTGGTGGTGACCATGGCGCTCTCCTGGAGTGCTGTCGCGGTGGTCGCGAGCAGGATTACGGCGCTTCAGCCGCGGCATCGGTGGATGCGCGCAGGCGCATTGTTTCAACTGGCCGGTTTCCTCTGCCTCGCCGCCGCGTTCCCGAGCGGCTCGCTGGTGCTGCTGCTGGCGGGCCAGGTGGCGATCGGTACGGGCTTCGGCGTCGCCTGGGCAAGCGTCAACCAGGCGGCGATGGAAGCGGCAGCAAGGCAGGAGCGCGATCTTGCAAGTGCCTTGCTGCCGACGATTTCGACCGCCGGTTACGCGATAGGCGCGGGGATCGCCGGGATGATCGCAAGCGCGACCGGCCTGGTTTCGGCGCTGGAGAACGGCAACGCCGGCGGGCCGGCCCTGTGGCTCTACGGAACTGCTGCGGCCGGTGCGCTGCTGACATTCCTCCTCGGCTTCGGGGTGCGGCTTACCAAGGCTTGAGCGGCGCAACAAAAGCGTATTTCGCTTGTTCGGCGGGACAGATTTCCCATATTTGGAGAAAAGGTCGCCGCATCCCGGCGGCCAAAGGAGACCTTCCCGTGTTCCAGTTCGACAATTCCTATGCACGCCTGCCGGACAGGTTTTTCGCCTCCGTCTATCCCGAGCCGGTGGAGGGGCCGAAGCTGCTGAAATTCAACGCGGAACTGGCAGGGGAGCTGGGCGTCGAGGCGGACTTTTCCGATCCCGTCCGGCTGGCGGCGATCCTTGCCGGCAATGTCGTGCCGCCCGGCGCCATGCCGATCGCCATGGCCTATGCCGGCCACCAGTTCGGCAATTTCGTGCCGCAGCTCGGCGACGGGCGGGCGATATTGCTGGGCGAGGTCGTCGACCGCAACGGCAAACGCCGCGACATCCAGCTGAAGGGCGCCGGACCGACGCCCTATTCCCGCAGGGGCGACGGACGCGCGGCTTTGGGGCCGGTTTTGCGCGAATATATCGTCTCCGAGGCAATGAACGCGCTCGGCGTGCCGGCGACACGGGCCTTGGCGGCTGTCGCCACTGGCGAGCAGGTCTATCGCGAGACGGTGGAGCAGGGCGCGGTGTTCGTGCGCGTCGCGGCAAGCCATGTACGGATCGGCACCTTCCAGTTCTTTGCCGCCCGCGGCGACAATGACGGGATCAAATTGCTCGCCGACTACGTGATTGAGCGGCACTATCCGCAGCTGAAAACGGCGGAAAATCCCTATCTGGCGCTGCTGCAGGGCGTGGCGGCGCGGCAGGCGGATCTGATCGCCCGCTGGATGGGCGTCGGCTTCATCCATGGAGTGATGAACACCGACAACATGACGATTTCAGGCGAGACGATCGATTTCGGGCCTTGCGCCTTTCTCGACGAATACGACCCGATGAAGGTGTTTTCCTCGATCGACCAGGGCGGTCGTTATGCCTATCGCAACCAGCCGGGCATCGGCCAGTGGAACATCGCGCGGCTGGCGGAATGCCTGCTGCCGCTGCTGGACGAGGACGAGGAAAAGGCCGTGGAAGCGGCGAACGCCGTGCTGAAAGCGTTCGGCGAGCGGTTCCAGAAGGAGTGGATCGGCGTTTTCCGGGCGAAGATCGGCCTTGCGACCGAGGCTGACGGCGATGGCGACCTGATCCAGGCGCTGCTGGCCGCCATGCACGAGGGGCAGGCGGATTTCACCCTGGCCTTCCGGCGGCTTGCCGATGCGGCGGAGGGTGGGGAAGAGGCGTTCCTCGAGTGTTTTGCCGATCCCGACAAGGCGCAGGTCTGGCTTGCGGACTGGCGCAAGCGGTTGACCACGGAGGCACGGCCGGCCGGCGAATTGGCTGTCGCCCTGCGCTCGGTCAACCCGGCGGTCATTCCCCGCAATCACAAGGTCCGGGAAGCCCTTTCGGCCGCCAATTACGGCGACTTCAGCTTCTTCGAACGGTTGCTGGAGGCCCTGGAAAAGCCATTCGAAGAGCGGCCGGAATTCGTGAGCTACATGCAGCCGCCGAAGCCTGAGGAGCGGGTGACGCAGACGTTCTGCGGGACGTAATCCGCCCGTAAATTAATTGTTGCTAATTAGGAAAATAGTCCTTGACGACGTGACGGTTGTTTGATAGGTTCTAGGCACAGTCGAAGAATTGCGCCGGTGGATAGCCGGTGGCAAGACTTCCAGTCAAATTGGCCCGGTCCCAAAGCCGGGCCTTCTTTTTATTTCGACAATCGGCAGCGGGGACGCGCAGCGACCGGAAACGGGCGCGGCGGGATTTTCTGCGCCGAATTTTTGGCCATCATTTTGGCTCCTGTTTTGGCCCCCGGGGATATCCCAGATGGATGAATTCGAGACGTTCGATCCGGCGCTTTTCGGGCTCTGGACGGAGGCGCCGGTCTATGGCGACGCGGTCGTCATGGACGATTGCGCGCTGTCGGACGCGGTGCGCGGCGTGCTGCTGGAGATCAAGTCGGCCGAGGGTGCATTCTCTCCCGGCGAGGAACTGCGGCGGCTGTTGAACGAGATGACCGTTGAGATGCGCGACCAGTTTTCGACCTTCCGGCGAATGCGGACCTCGGCGGAGGCGGCGCTTGAGAGTGGTGACGACGCCGCCCAGAAACTGGCGCGTGCCGACGTGAAGGCCGCGACCGACGCCATGTCGCTGATCGTCCGCACGCTCGAAAAGGTCGACAGCCTGCAACGCCAGCTCGCCCGCGACCGCGACGAGGCCGCCGAGCGCGATGCGGACGAGGGCGGGTATGAGGAGGCCAAGGCCCGCTTCCTGAAAATGATCGAGGATCGCGCGAATGAAAACGCCTACCGGCTTTTCGAAGCATGGAAGCGGGATGGACCGCCGCCCCTCGTCTTGGAGAGGTTTGGACATGCGTCCTCCGAGCCAACGGACCTTGCTGCGAGCGCAGGAGAAGATCGCGGTCAAGGCCTCGAAGGGGGCGTCGGGGTTGAACCGGGGCTTGTGGACAATCACGGCTGCGCGTGAGGAATATCGCGAAGCCATTACGAAAAGCACGGCCTTGAGCAATGCGATTGGGCAAGGGTACGCCGGGCGCGGCAAACGCCCTCTGATCTCCCCCCTTGAGGGGGAGATGTCACCAAAGGTGACAGAGGGGGGTGGCGCCGCGAACTCAACTGCCGAAGAGTGTGCCGCAGCACCCCCCTCTGCCCTGCCGGGCATCTCCCCCTCAAGGGGGGAGATCGGTATGCCGCAGCAGTCCGACACCTCTCTGATCGGCTTCACGCTCGATCATGAACGCGACTGGGATATAAAGGGCCGCCGCGACCAAAAGCCGCCCGAGGGCGACTGGCGGACGTGGTTGATCATGGGTGGGCGCGGCTCGGGCAAGACGCGGGCAGGCGCGGAATGGATCCATGGGCTCGCCTCGGTCGGCAGCAGGTCGGATCTCAGGATAGCGCTGGTGGCGGAAACGCTGGGCGATGCCCGTGAGGTGATGATCGACGGGGTGTCCGGCATCTGCCGGATTGCCCGAAAGAACCGGCCGGGTTTCGAGATTTCGCGCCGGAGGCTGGTCTGGCCGAACGGGGCGATCGCGCAGATCTTTTCCTCGGAAGATC
Organism: Neorhizobium sp. T6_25; assembly: GCF_002968555.1. Taxonomy (NCBI): domain Bacteria; kingdom Pseudomonadati; phylum Pseudomonadota; class Alphaproteobacteria; order Hyphomicrobiales; family Rhizobiaceae; genus Neorhizobium; species Neorhizobium sp. T6_25. The sequence goes on along the minus strand of NZ_PVBL01000029.1, from coordinate 32,462 downwards.
CGGAGAGCCTGCGCGGCCCACAGTTTCATTTCGCCTGGTGCGACGAGCTCGCCAAATGGCGGCATGCGGAGGAAACCTTCGACATGCTGCAGTTCGGGCTCCGGCTCGGGGCCGATCCGCGCCAGCTGGTGACGACGACGCCGCGGCCGGTGCCGATCCTGAAACGGCTGATCGCCGATCCCGGCACGCAGCTCGTCCGGATCTCGACCCAGGCCAATGCCGGCAATCTTTCTCCCGGCTTCATTTCGGCGCTGGAGGCACGTTACGGAGGAACGAGGCTCGGACGGCAGGAACTGGCCGGCGAGCTGATCGAGGACCGCGAGGACGCGCTGTGGAAACGGGCCGACCTCGAAGCCTTCACGATCCGCTTTACCGGAGCGCTCAGGCGCATCGTGGTCGCCGTCGATCCCCCTTCGGGTTCGGGCGAACATTCCTGCTGCGGCATCGTCGTGGCCGGCCTGGAGGCGAGCGGCCGGGCGGTGGTGCTGGCCGATTGTTCGGTCGAAGGCAAAACCCCGGCGGGCTGGGCGAACGCGGTGGCGCGCGCCTATGCGCGCTTCCAGGCGGACCGGGTGGTGGCCGAGGTGAACCAGGGCGGCGAGATGGTGACGGCGATGCTGAAAAGCGTCGACGCAGGCCTGCCGGTGACGATGGTACGGGCAACGCGCGGAAAATTCCTGCGCGCCGAGCCGGTGGCTGCCCTCTACGAACAGGGGCGGGTGGCGCATGCCGGCCGGTTTGCCGAACTCGAAGACCAGATGTGCGATTTCGGTCCGGACGGCCTGTCTTCAGGCCGCTCGCCCGACCGGCTCGATGCGCTGGTCTGGGCGCTGACTGCGCTGATGCTGGCAGGTCATGGAGAGCCGCGCGTGCGCGGTGTTTGAGCGCGGCTCGCGCTTCAGGTGATGATGATCAGCGCGGGGTAACCGGCTTCGGCTGGGCGCTTTCGCGCATCTGCTTCCATTCGGATTCGATCCGCTCGACGACATGCTGCGGGATCGGCTTGGAAGGGGCGGCCGGTGCGGGCTGCTGCATCATCATGATCTCCTGTTGTTTAGAAAGCGGACCTGAACGTCGTGTGGAGCCGTTGGTTCCACATCATTAGAAAAAAGTAAACTGCCGCCTAAGGGCTTAAAACGATTTAGTTTTTCTAAACCGATTGAAACCCGGTAGCGCGGTATGGGAGTAGGCTCCAGATGGCTCACAACCGGCATGCTTTCTTTGATTTGGTACGCACGAAGCTCTTTAAGGGCCGACTCGCCGCCGCCCAGGTGGAGGGGATGACGGCGATTCTCGACGCCTGGCGGGAGAGCGACGGTCAAGGGGAGGCACAGCCGCTTTCCTATGTGCTGGCCACCGCCTTTCATGAGACGGCCGCCACGATGCAGCCCGTTCGCGAGACCCTGGCGGCCAGCGACAGGTCGGCGATCGCGCGGCTGGACGAGGCTTTTGCCGCGGGCCGGCTCGGGTCGGTGAAGACGCCCTACTGGCGGCCGGACGCGGACGGAAAAAGCTGGCTCGGCCGTGGGCTGGTGCAGCTCACCCACAGGCGGAACTACGAGGCGATGTCCGCTGTGACCGGGATCGACCTGGTGGCCGATCCGGGCCGGGCGATGGAAATGCCGGTCTCGGTTGCGATCCTGATCGAGGGCATGCGGCGCGGCAGTTTCACCGGCCGCAGGCTCGGCGATTATTTCGGGCAGGGGCGAGCCGAGTGGGTGGGCGCCAGAAAAATCATCAACGGCAACGACCGGGCAGACCTGGTGGCGCGGCATGCGCGGCTGTTCGCCGAAGCGCTGCAATAGGCCGCATTGTGGCCCGTGGCAGCCCGTGATAGCGAGGCCTCCGCTTTGCTGGAGGTTCCATGATACGCCACATCGTATTTTTCACGGCGCAAACGGGCGAGATCGAACGGGTACGGGCAGGTCTTTCCCTGCTGACCGGCAACCCGCATGCGCTGACCCTGGAGATCGGCACCAACGTGAAGAGCGACCAACTCGGCAACGAGGTCGACCTGGTCGTCTACGGCGAATTCGAGGATGCGGCGGCGCTTGCCGCCTACAAGGCGCATCCGGCCTATCAGGCCTCGATCGATATCGTCCGCCCGATCCGTGAAATGCGTGTTGCGGCCGATTTCGACAGCGAAAGTGCGGTGAAATCGCCCCTGCCGCTTCCCTGAAGCGGGCCTTGGTGCCCGCGAGCGAAAAGGACAAGTCACGATGAAATCTCCATTCCGGCGCCCGTGGTTTTCCACGGGTGGGCGACAGGCCGTGCCCGAAATCCAGGGAACCGACACCCAAAGGGCCGAAACCAAGACGGCCTCCGGTTTCGCGATCGTCTCCGGCGAGGGAGCGGCGCAATGGTCGGGGCGGTCTTATGCGGCGCTGGCACGGGCAGGCTTCATGAAGAACCCGGTCGCCTATCGGGCGGTGCGGATGATCGCCGAAGCCGCCGCAGCCGTGCCCTGGCTTGCCTATGACGGTGCGACGGAGCTTGCCGAACATCCGGCGCTGGCGCTCTTGGCGCGGCCGAATGGCCGGCAGGGCGGGCCTGACTTTTTCGAGGCGCTTTACGGGCACCTGGCGCTTTCCGGCAATGCCTATGTCGAACCGCTGTCGATCGGCGGGGACTTGCGCGAACTGCATCTGCTGCGGCCCGACCGGATGAGCGTGGTCGAGGGCCGCGACGGCTGGGTGGCGGGTTACGACTATCGCGCCGGAGGCACCACACGGCGGCTGCCGGTGGAGACAGACGGCGTCGCGCTGCTGCATCTGAAACTGTTTCATCCGCTCGACGACCATTGCGGTTTCCCGCCGCTCGGCGCGGCGGGAGCGGCGCTCGACCTGCACAATGCGGCGGCGAGCTGGAACAAGGCGCTGCTCGACAATTCCGCACGACCCTCCGGCGCGCTGGTCTACCAGCCGAAGGAGGGCGGCAACTTGTCCGCCGATCAGTACGAGCGGCTGAAGGACGAGCTGGAGGCGGGCTATTCCGGCGCCGTCAATGCCGGACGGCCGCTGCTGCTCGAAGGCGGGCTCGACTGGAAGGCGATGGGCCTGTCGCCGAAGGACATGGATTTCATCGAGGCGAAGAATGGAGCTGCCCGCGACATCGCGCTCGCCTTCGGCGTGCCGCCGATGCTGATCGGCATTCCCGGCGACAACACCTATGCCAACTACCAGGAAGCCAACCGCGCCTTCTACCGCCTCACCGTACTGCCGCTGATTTCGCGGACCGCCGCGAGCTTTTCCGCCTGGCTGTCGGAGGCTTATGGCGAGCGGCTGCGGCTGGAGCCGGATCTCGACCGGATCGCCGGCCTTTCCGCCGAGCGCGAGGCGTTGTGGGCAAGGGTCGGGGCGGCGGCGTTCCTGAGCGACGAAGAGAAGCGCGAGGCGGTGGGGTATTAATCTGTAAGCAACGGGTGTAGATTGTAATACATCGTATTACAAATGGAGGCTCAGATGGCCAAGCCCGTTCTTTCAGACCCGATCACGCTGCGCCTGCCGCTCGACATCCTTGAGGACATCGAGAAGATCGCGGAGACAGCGGACAGAAGCCGGTCCTGGGTGATCGTCCGGGCGCTGAAAGCTTACCTGACCACAGAGGGAAGCGAGCTTCTGGAAATTGCCGCGGCGCGCCAGGACGTGCGCGACGGCAAGGTCATGGATATGGACGACCTTCTCGACGAACTGGACGGCTTAAATGCTGCGGATGAAAAATCCCGGACCGATGCCGCATGAAGAAAGTCCGCATCTCCACGATGGCTGCGGACTACATCAGGTCCGAGCGGACCTACCTCGGCAGGTTCAGCGCTCCGGCGGCGCGGGAACTGAACAGGAAATTGCGGAATGCCCGGTCGCTTCTGTCGCAGCATCCGGAGATCGGCAAGGTCAAGCCGGGCTCCAATGGCGTCAGGGTCCTGGTGATTGCGCCCTATCTCATCGAGTACGAAGTCGATTCCGACGGCGTGCTGATCCTGATCGTCAGGCACGGCAGGCAGGATGATCGGTCCGATGAGGACGAGGACGTCTACACGGAATAGACGGGCGGCTTGGCGTTTGCTCGACGCGTCTGTTGCCACTCACTCAACTTGCGAAGTGCCGGAATCAACTTCCCAGCAGGTAGCCTCAACCGATTCCAAAGATTCATGGAAACTGGATCCGCCGACCCTGGGTCGAGCGCGGAACGGCTGGTGCATGGCAGCAGCGTCGTTCGGTCCATATGCGTGCATCATAAACAAGAGAGATTAAAAATGGCTGATCTCGGAAACGATCCGGGCGCGCTGGCCGGCATCTGGGCCGCCAAGGCGGTGGGCGCTACGGCGGGAGCCGGCGTGTCGCTGATCTATCTCCTGCCGAAGAGCCGTCGCGAGGCGGCGAGCCGGTTTCTGACGGGTCTGAGCTGCGGGATGATCTTCGGCGGGCCGACCGGGCTTTGGCTGGTCGAGCGGCTGGGGATCGGCGGCGAGCTTTCAGGCGCGGAAGTGATGCTGACGGGGTCGGCGGCGGCCAGTCTTTGTGCCTGGTGGGCGCTCGGCGCGCTGGCGAGGATCGCCGTCAGATATGGGGGACGGGGCGGCGGGGCTTAACTTCGGTCTTCGCCCGGAGCCCCTCATCCGCCTGCCGGCACCTTCTCCCCGCATGCAGGGAGAAGGAAGTACGACGCGCCCGTTTCCCTCATCTCTGACGCCGTTGGCATGCCAGGGCGTCACCGCGTGTTCCTTCTCCCCGTGACAACGGGGAGAAGGTGCCGGAAGGCGGATGAGGGGCTGGCTCCAATTCAATCGCTAGGAGAATACCGATGCACGCTTATCGCGGGCCGCGCCCGAACGCGCGCAAATTTGCCAATCTGGAACTCGCAGGCATTACCGGCGACGGGGTGTTTTCCGGTTATGCCAGCGTCTTCGGCGAGGTCGATCTCGGGAAGGATAGGATCGAGCGCGGCGCTTTTCGCAATTGCCTCGTGGAGCGCGGGGCGATGGGGGTGCGGATGCTCTACCAGCACGACCCTGCCGAGCCGATCGGCGCCTGGCGGACGATCCGGGAGGATGCCCGCGGGCTTTACGTCGAGGGCATGCTGTCGCCGGGCGTCGCCCGCTCCCGCGAGGTGCTGGCGCTGATGAAATCGGGCGCGCTCGACGGGCTGTCGATCGGGTTCCGCACCGTCAAGGCGAGGACGGACGCCAAGACGGGCGTGCGAAAAATCCTCGAGGCGGATCTGTGGGAAATCTCGGTGGTGACCTTTCCGATGCTGCCATCGGCCCGGGTCTCCAACGTCAAGCATGCGCGGTTCTTCCGCGACAGGGAAACCGAGCTCGTCCGCCAGATGCGGCGGGCGGCGAAGATGATGATGAAATCAACCTTCAAAGGAAAAGCGATATGACCGAGCAGGCGAGAACGATGGCAAGCGTGGCGCCCGAAGTAAAAGCCGTGCCGGAAACGGTGACGGCGGCCTTCGACGAATTCATGGAGGCGTTCGAGGCCTTCAAGGAGGTCAACGACCGGCGCCTCGGCGAGATCGAGCAGAAGCTGACCGCCGACGTCGTGACCCGCGACAAGATGGACCGGATCAACCGTGCGGTCGACGACCAGAAGAAGGTGCTCGACCAGCTGGTGCTGAAGAAGGCAAGGCCGCAACTCGGCCGCGGCGGTTCGGAGCTTTCGGCAGAGGCTGTGGAGCACAAGGCCGCTTTCGACGCCTATGTGCGGCGTGGCGAGGAAAACGGTCTGCGCGAGCTGGAGACCAAGGCGTTTTCGGGCGGAACCGGTGCCGACGGCGGTTATCTCGTGCCGCCGGAAACCGATACGGAAATCGGCCGGCGGATTTCGGCGGTCTCGCCGATGCGGGCGCTCTCGACCGTGCGCACCGTATCTTCCGCCGTGCTGAAGAAGCCGTTTGCGGCGGCCGGGCTTTCGACCGGCTGGGTGGCGGTCTGCCTCGCCACATAAATCCGGATTCTTCGCGTTGATTTCACTCCACTTTTCCAAGTGGAGTCTGGCAAAATCATGGATTCCTTCCGCATAAAGGCGGATTCAACACTCCCCAGAACCCATAAAGCCGGATTCGGATATTGCCCCTCTTCAAGGGCGAATCTAGGTGAATGGTTATAGTCCTGGACCCAGTGCTGCGCGCAACAGAAAACGCGGCTCGCGAAAGCCGCGCCTCCCGTACTGAGGATTAGGTTCATCGATTCCTATTACGGAAGAATTCGTTCAGCCTTCCGAGATCAATGGTCGCTAGCTCGATATCCTCGACCGTTCGCACCTTTCCGGTAATCGTGACGAGCCTGTCGCCCCTGTGAAACGTGAGAAATCCGAGCGACTTCATAATCTCCGGCTCGTTGTCGAGAACGATTCTCCACATCCGCTGATAACCTGGCAGGAATTCCATGTGGATCTCGATACCATCGTCTTCCATGTTGGCCTTGACCGACAAGAGCCTGCTGCTTGGCCCGATGTCGAACATCCCAGCACCGGGGACCTCGGAGATCATCAGTAGCCGGCAGTTCCGGCTCCCAGACTCCACGACTGCCGGCCATAGATCAAGGATTCGCTGAGGAGGCTGATACAGCGGACCAATCTTCTCAATGAGGTGCTTTCTTTCAACCATTACGCACCCGATGTCTTCCGGTGGAAATGCGTACTTCAACCTACAGGCTTCGACCTGCTTTGCGGCCGAAAATCGGACCACCCCTTGGCTGAGGAAGTACCTTACGGGGTTGATGAACCGCTCGTGAAAAGCCTTCGCGCTCGGCCTCGAAATGCCAATGTTTGGGTGAGGCTTCAATACTCCTAGCGAGATCAGGTACCGAGCTCCTCCTTTGGGAATCCCTGTCATTGAGAAGAACTCGCTTGCCGGCATCCCCTTGTCATTGGATGGGATCTGCCTTCTGCTATTCCAGAAGCCGCGTTGTCTTCTGCGGAATCTGAGGCCTCGCAATCCGGGGATGTCAGGATCGACAAGGGCGGCCTGCCTCCCGAGGAGAACATCGGCCATCAGCCGAGTTTCCGAAACCTGATCCTTTACCGTGTGCCCCGAGAGGCCGACTGTATCCTTCCGGTCAAGATCCTTCGGGAGCGAGCGGATGGTTTCGAGAAGTTCCTCAAGTTCGCGCTTAATGAAGTGGCGGGTTACTCCCTGTTCATGGCGCACTTGAATACATCCGGTCCAACCCGATTTCGCGAGCTTAACTGCGACCATGTCGGCGTCATTCTCGGTACAGCCGAGAAGGGTTGCCGCCATCGAAAGGGGGACAGACTCCGCCACATCGATCCGAAGTTCCTCCAAAAGCCCCTTCGGGATACTTACAAGCTGTCCCGACCCTCGGCGAAGATTGAAGCCCGACCTACGCAGCAGCGAATTCGCACTGTAAATGCTGATGCCGAGAGCGTTCGGCAGATTGCTCTTCAGGATCTGGGCCTCGATTCCAGGCCCTGTTCGCAGCCTCGGATTCAGCCTGCCAAGCCGCAGGCACGCCTTCACCTGACCTCTCCAGATCGTGTCCTTCAAAGGATTCCGTTTGTGAGACAGGTTGTTCAGAAACCCGAACTGCCGCACCCCATTCTGTCTGAGCTTCTCCTTCGGATGGTGCTCGTTGAGCCAGTCGCGGAACCTGGCGATCAGATGCTTCTCGTTGCCGCCGAGCGCGTCGAAGCCGATGTTGTAGTTGATGTTCGACATCTTCGGCCTCCTGCGCGCAGGAGGATTGGCGAGGAGAGTTCCTACGAGGGAGCAACTACTCATGATCGCGTCCAGCGGTTGATTATCCAGCATCGGCCGCCTTTTGAAATATTTCACCGCACCCAGGCGTTGGAGAATATACCCCTCGATCGACTCGCGACCTCTGGCAGACAGCTCCGGCGGCACATCTACCTTGACGCTGCAGAGGCCGTAAAACGGCCATCGTCGATCATGTCTGTTTGGGTTGGGCTGAAGCGCGCAGTCGTGGACGGGGCAGATCTGGAAGCCGTTCAGATCCCACCAGACCCTGTGGTATGCTGCCTCCTTTAGGCACTCCGAGCACGATCGCGCGCCTGGCTTCGCCATCGTCATGCTGATGTTCTCGTCGCCAAGTGCCCAGCGACGATTCTCGGAGTACACAGGCGACCATTTCACGAGTCCGTGCTTCTCCTCATCGGTCAGTGGGAGGTTGAGCAAGGACTGCAGCAGGATCTGCCACCTGTTACGCGATACCCAGACGCCGGTCTTCTTCGCGAAGGTCTCCGGGAGGCAGTTCTCGCCATCGTAGACCAGGCGGGCGAAGTAGGCATTCGTTGGTTCACCAAAGCACGGGCGGATCCTCCATCTCGAGAAGATGCGTTCGGCGCGGAACTGATCATGCAGCATCACGCGTCCTCCCGAAGTAATCATGGGTGTCGCCCTTCCTCCGACGGGTCTCGACGGCTTCCCGCAAGTGCTCGATCATGATCCTGGAGGTGCCTTGATTGATCGCCTTGAAAGCGGCCGGGCGCACGAGGTTCATCACGCGACCGATCATCCCGTCGGAGTACCGGTACATCTCCTGCGCGATGTATGGATCATCAAGGCCGCTGAGGTTGGCGAATGGCAGCCGCTTGTCGATGGCGCCCAACAGCTTCTCGAACCTCTTCATGTCCGATTTGCCGGAGGTAAGGGGCCTTAGAACATGCGAATTGTAGCCGCGGTTCACAAACGCGTCGATCGAGTTGACGTAGTCGGTTACACGTTCCTCGCCGACCAGCATGACGCTCAAGGTGTTGTAGTCGACGATGGTCTTGATCAGCTTGAACATGTTCGCCGCGGTCTTGGATGATCGCTCGAAGAACAGGTACTGGGCGTCATCGACGATTAGCATCTCGGTGCGAACCTTGAGGAGCCGCAGCAGGGCGTTGTTTACGTACGCACCGACGCCACCATGCATGCGTGCGTACCTCGCCGCCGTCAGCCTATTGAGCTCGTGGCCAAACTCGACGGGCGACATGTTGATGCTGGCCGTCAGGTGGATGACGGGGAAGATCTCCCCCTCTTCGTCATAGGTCGCGGGGTGCATGGCTGAGTAGTAGCTGCAGACCGCGGTCTTTCCCGTACGGGATTCGCCCAGCATCGCACCAACGGTGCCGGTCGCATGTGTCCCACCCGCCACCGGATAATGGTTTTCGGCAATGATGCCATAACCCTCATTGAATGTCGGGTACTTCACGATCAGGTTCTTGATCATCCATTGGCGTTTCGCCACAGGAAGGCGACCTGCGGCAATCCTGCTCTCGTCGGATTCGAAAGGCTCGGTGTGGAAGCGGGGTTGCGCCAACTTGCTAGCGACTGCTGGAGTGATGAGTGATGGTTCCTTGGATGCTGTTTCGTGATTGATCTTGCTGGTCATGGCACTACTCCTCACTAAAGATCCCAGTCAGCCAGGTCCTCTGGCATGCCGTCGTCGTGGTTGTTGAAGGTTGCTGGCTTGATCGGGTCGTTGGAAACGGCGAGAGTCGCAGTCGCTTTGGGCGCGACCTCGACAGGCTGGCGTGATCCTGGCATCACGCCGATCGCGCGCGTGCTGATGCGGGGAGGGGGAGTTCGTTCCTCGGTCGCGGCGAGATCGATCCTGCCTCCGGTGTATTCCACCCGGCCCATCTCGACGATTCGCGAGCGTTCTTCCTTCTTGACGTTGCCTTCGTACCAGCGGGCGAGCTTCATAGCTGTCCCATGCTTCCTGCGGCGGGCATGGAGCTCCACAAGGGAGGCCTCCATCTCGGCGCGGGCCTCCTGCAGGCTGATGTCTCGGTCGGCCTTCTTGTCCTGCTCACGCTTGTACTTCGCGATAGCGCGGTGCACGTGCAGCTTCAGGCCGACAGCATAGCTTGCGTCGGCATCACAGACCGGAACGGTGATCCACCGCTTGGGGCGGGAGTACGGATCCTTGACCTCAATACTTTCGATATTGTCCGGATTGCGTCTCGCCTCGTACTTGCTGTTCGACTTGTGACGCGGGTTCGTAGTGAGGACGATCAGTTCCGCACACTGGTAGGTCACATGTTCCCATCTGACACCGCGGGTTCCGATGCAGACCCAGCCGACGTCCCCACCGAGCCTGGTGAAGATGTCCTTGGCGATAAGGGGAGCTTCGGGCGCGTCTGCGATCAGCTCTTCCCATCGCTCCGCCGGAACTCCCTTGAATGTCGAAAGCTCGCCGATGCCCTGGGTCGGGGTGTAGTGGTCAATCGCGGAGAAGTAGTAGTTGAGGAAGCCCAAAAACTCGGACACGGTGAGAACCGGGCGCGCCAGTTCCTGCTCCTCGTCGTACTTGTCGCGCTCGGTGGGATTGCTCTTGGTCGTTCCCGGGAGACGGTGCACCAGTTTCCGTCCCAGAATTCCGAAGAGCACTTCCAAGGCACCTTTTTCCCATGGATGCCCTGGCCTGTAAGCTACCGTCTTGAAGCCGAATTCTTTCGCCGCCGCCCGGATGTTCAAGCCGACTAGGTGTTTCGCGTTGTCCACGCCAAGCGTCACCGGGGTGCCGAACCAAGGATACGCGCATCCGTTCATGAGGTGCGGATCCTTTTCGAACATCATGTGCTTCAGTCCTGCGAGGAAGGTCTGATAGCTCGGACTGCCGAAGGCTACGGCGAAACCAGGCTTGATCGACGTACACCGATCCCGGAACACGATCAGATCCGGGCGCCCGTAGGCGATTGGGTAGACATCGTCGATTAGATCGATGTCTAACGTCGAGTGGTCGACATCCACGATGGCCAACGGCGCGGTCGGGCGGATCTGCTTGAGGGTTCTCTTGTGAATCCGCTCTGCATGCTCAGGCCCGTAGTGCAGAAAGTCGTAGACATAGCGGTTCATGTCCCCCAAGACTCGCTGCAGCTTGCGCTCTGGGATCTTGCAGACACCATTCTCGCCGAGGATGTGATCGCGGAGATGGTGGTATTCCTGACCGAGCTTCGCCCAGTTCACGAGGTTCGAGCGGATGCTGTGCCAGTCTCCATGCGATGCAACTGCGGTGTGGGCGGCGTGCTTGATGGCCTCGTTCAGCGCAGTTCCATACCGTGGACTGCGGTTCCCTTTCGCGGCGTCGTTGTCGACGAAATCGATCAGGCGGTCGAACTGATTTCCCTTCCGGGACGTCTGCATCAGCTCGTACCATTTCGACCGCTTCGGTGGATTGTCGTCTCCGATCAGGACTGCGACCTCCGCAACGATCGCCGCCTTCTGCTCGTCTGAAAGAACCCAGGTATCATGCTCGCGCATGTATTCCTCGAAGGCATCAGCATATTCCATCATGCGCAGCGCCTTCTCGCGCTTCGGTCCAGCGATCGTGAGCGACGAACCCGGCACGTTACGCGGGCTGTCACCCGGTCCCATCACAGGCCGGATCCGGCCGTCCTTCTGAAGCAGATGGAGCTGCCAGTTCGACAACAGGACGACGTCGTTCGTGCCGACGTGGATGAAGCGCGATAGGAACTCGGAATCCTTCGACGGCTGGAAGCCACCATCGAAGGCGAGGATCCCGTACCGGTTCTTCCGGATGTTCGTCACGATGAAGCTCGAACGCGCAGCGATCGTGAAGCCCTGAATAGGCGAACCTCCGTCGCGATCCAACGGCAGTTCGAGTTCGTGGTAGCTCTTGACCTTGCGCCAGATGATATCGTCATGCATGTGCAGGCTCCTTCCGCGTTACGATGGTCTTGCTTGAGAGTTTCGAACCGAGATCGACCTCGACTTCCCCTGCGATCGCGAGCTGCATGACGGCGGAGAAGGTCGGGTTGCATTCGATGACGTGCCGGGCGGCGGATGTTGGCTCGTCGCTCCAGCGCGCGAAGATCGCGTTCTGCGGCATGCATCTCATGAGGGCTTCGATTGACGCGGGGTAGGAAGCCTCCCTGAGAGCGTCGCGGAGCTGCGCCATTCCAGCCGGCTCGTGATTAGACTGCTTGTGCTTCCACATCAGGCGCAGGTTCGAGAACAGAGGTTCCAGCCGGATGGTTGTCTCGTCGAGCAGGAGATAGGTGGCGCCGAGCTTCGAGTAATGCTGCCGTAGGTCGGCACGGCGTTGCGCCATCCCGCGGATGCTTTTCCGGACGTGATATGGCATCACGTCGATAACGAAGACTGCGCCATCCATCCGAAGCACCGCGAGATCCGGGATGTGTTCCTTGACGACCTGCGTGCCGTCGGCCTTGTGCGCATCGAAGAGCTGCCTGATCGGAAACTCCGCGATGACGCGGATGGCAGGGTCGGTGTCCAGGTGAAACAGGAGGTCGCCCATCAGCGGCTCCCGGGTTCGTACTTCCCCACGGACGCATTTCTTCGTCGGAAACCAGCCCAGCAGGGTAGTGTGTCGAGTTCCGGGTTTGAGGTCGCGCTGGGGTTCGTTGTCGGGGCCGAATACAGCCTTCCAATAGGCCTCGTTCTCCAGATCTTTCTCGAAGTCGCTGTAATTTGTCGTGTCAGACATTCTGCTTTTCCTTCTTGCGACGCTCGGTCGCCACTGGGTTTGGATGACGCTTGTGCTGCGCTCGGCGATGTATTTTCTTGAACTCGGACTCGAACCATTCTTCGAGGTCCGACATCGTCATCGAGCGGGATAGGACGCGCTGCGCCTTTGGTTTCTTGCGACTGGACATGACTTCTCCGTTCACGCTGCGGATGTTTTCCGGCGGCGCGCTGGTTGGATTGGTATGACTGCATGCTGTGTCCTCCGGCCGCTGCCGATTGACGCCTATAGAGAGACACAGTTCAGCGTGCTGGTGAAGACCCCGCTGACCAGACGCGTTTTGCGAATCCTCTGAAAACGCTGCACTTATCGTTTTCAGGTGCTGCTGATGATGCCGTTCACACCCTCAGGACTCGCAAGGGAGTCCATGTCGGCAAGCCGACCGTATGTAACGCCGAAGTCCCCTTCAGATTTTCGAATTCTTCGACCAAAGCAACGCGGCAATTCTACTTGGAGATGACCACGCGCGCGGATTTGGTTGGCCACATGGCCTGCAAAGGATTCGTGAAAGGATTCATATGGGGGAGCGATATTGCACGCAGTCCGCCTCCCGGAAGGGAAGCACGCGCCGTCATCAAGGACGATCTAGTCGTATTCGCAATGCCATATCGTGGCCTCCGTCATGGAGAGATGCTGCTCGTGGGCAAGGCGCATATGTTCCTGGTTTGTTCGATATGTCAAGTGCCTACCGGTAGCATGATACCGGTCCATTGGCGCCGTCTGCGTTCCGGGATAGCGTTCGGCGAGTGATTCAGGCGGAGTGGCGGCACATGGGCGAAGGCGACAAGGGCTATGAGATAGGCGGACTCCCCGTCTGGTATCATCCCCTGAGGTACGATGTCTGGTTCCGTCTCGGAGATGTCCAGCGAGCGAACCTGCGGGAGCGTGTCCGGGCCGAAATGACGAAGGCCGGAGGAGACATCAGCGAAGTTGCCGCCGAGAAGCAATATATCAAGGCCGAGTACGCCGATCGCCGCAAGCGGGGGAACGAGGATCTTCCGGGCTTCCTCAGGCAGATACGAAACCATCACCTCGAGAACGGCGGTGTCATCCTCGACATGGCACAGATCGGGCCGCACCTCGAAGCTACATGGGCCGACGGGATCACCCTCAAGAATCTCATCCCGTGGCGAACTGGGGTTTTCTGCCATGTCGGCGAGACCCTGGAATACGACAAGGACAATCCCGCCTCGCTGATCGAGGGCTTCTACCTGACGCATACGGACAGCCCGGTTCGCGGCTGGCTGCTGACCTTCGTGACGAACTATCCGGAGTGGGATCAGCGGGAACACCACATGCCGGGTCAGACGCGGGCGAACTTCAATCGTTTCATCGCGTTCACGATCCCCGAGGATGCGGACGTCGCGAAGCTGAACTACAAGAAGCTCGACGTCATCGGCGACAAGATGCTCGCGCAAAATGCCAGTCTCTGGCACCTTGCCCGCCTGGCGACGAACGCGCTGCTGTATCTCGCCCGCGCGCGCCCTGACATCCAGGGGACGATGTCTTCGCTTCGAGTGGAGACCGCCGGAACAAAGCGGACCGAGATCTACGAGTGCGGGTGCGATGAAGTCGACACGAACATCGACTGGTCGAACACCACGCTGATCCCTGGGCGTTGGATCGTCGATGAGGTCGGCGTTGAGGGGAGGCCAATGGTGACGCGGTGGATCCCGCCGAAGGTCGTGTGGCCTGAGAATAAGGATGCCTACCTGGAGGAGGGTGGGAAGGTGCTGGAGTTCCGCCCCAGGCGCTGAAGGACTTTCAGGGGAACAAGGGTTGTTGAAAAACTTTAAGCCTCCTGACGATGTTTTCGGGTGAAGTTGAAATCTTTAAGAATCTCGAGCCTGCTATCGATGACCCACAATCTACACGTCTACGCCGACGGCTCGTTCGATGCCGCTTCCCGCTCCGGAGGCTGGGCCTTTGTGGTCATGGACGGCGACCGCCAAATCTATGTTGCCGCAGGCACCATGGTCGGCCCCTCGAACAACACCTTTGAAGTCCTGTCTGTCGTTCAGGCGGCATCCTGGCTCGAGCGCGAGGCGCTGACGGCGGCCGCGGTGGTCTGGACAGACTCCGCTCACGTGCTCGTGGGTTGCAGCAGGTGGCGGCACATCTGGCGCGGCAACGGCTGGAAGCGGGTGAGGGCGAATTCAAATGAAAGACGTCGGCTGATCCCGGATGTGGAGCTCTGGCGAGAACTCGATAGATTTCTGGAGGGGAATCCACAGGTCAGGGTTCATTTGTGCAAGGGGCACTCGGGGATCGCGGGAAACGAGATGGCCGATGAGGCGGCGAGGGCGGCCTTAGTCAATCGGAGTCCCGCGCTTGCATAGAAGACCCGAAGCTCACGTCGTTACGGTCCCAGCCTAAACCATTGCTGCTGCCGTACCACTCCTTAGGAAAGCCGAGAAGGCCTGTTCTGTCAGCGACAAGGTCGCCTTCACCTATTCAATCCACATTCTGAGCGCGTGTGCAATGTTGCCGCCCCACGCCAAATTCAAGCGGCGTTTTCACCGCCAAGTGCCTTACTGCTTCCTCGCGATAGATACCGCCTAGCGGCGAGATGTTCGTTGTTGTCATAACCTCCTCCCTATTTGCTTCGGACTCTCGGCGCGCTCAATCGCACCAAAAGATCCGTCCTTCTCGAATCCAGAAGTGGGACTTGCACCCAGACTTTCGCCATACCGACGGATGAAGCGACGGCTGCCCGGCTTCGTTGATGTTGATGTCCCACCTCGGGCGGGTGCCCTCAAGGATCATCATTTCGATCCGTTCGCCACAGCCACAGGGGCACCGCATGCCGACACTCCAGTCATCACCGTCGTCGCGGGTCAAAACAAGATCACGGGCAGGAAGAACGTCAGGCAGCGCGACTCCGTCGACGATCACCAGGCGGCGGGCAGGTCCGTACTTGTCCCAGATGCGGCGAAACCATCTCATGATATTCATGCCGCGTCCTTCCGTGGTCTGCGGAAGAGCGGCAGCCCAAGCAGCGGCTCGGCGGCGCCGCGACCGAGAAGCGCGCTGTCGCCACGTTCGAAATCGTCTTCCGAGAAAGGATCCTCGTCGCAGGCCGCCAGGCTGAACGCGACGCGCGCATAGTTGCGGTTGGCTTCCTGTCGGAACGGATAGGCCCGAGCGATGAACTCGTTCATCATGGCAGATGCCGCCCGCATGTTCAGCGTGATCACCGACGGCGCCTCCTCAAGGATTCCCTTGATGTAGCCTGCCTCAAGTTCGGCACGGAAAGCGTTGGGGTCGGTGCGCTGTAGGTATTCGGCGCGCAGGCTTTCCTGCGTGTACACACCGCGGTCGGCAAGGGTGGAGCCGCCGGGCTGCACGTAGTCGATGCGGCCGCTGACATCGGCAATGGCGACATTGCCGCCGTCGAGGCCGGGTCTCGTCATTCGTTACGCGTTCCTCTGGAGCAGCGAGGAAGATCGCGGCTCAGTGGAGGCGGGCAAGGATCGTCCCTGCGCCATAGTTGTCGCCGCCTACAACCAGGCAGGCGCGATCCAGACGATTGTGGCGCCGGTGACGCATTCGCCGCCTCATGGCGACAATCCGAAGTCCTCGCTGGAAATACCTGCTGCGGTCTGCAGAAGCCTCGGCTTCGACGAAGGCCGTCATTGGCTGCGGCTGGATGAACTCAACCGGTTCCTGTGGCCCGGCTACGACCTGAGACCGCGTCCGGACGATCCAAGCCGTTGGGACTATGGCATGCTCCCGAAGGAATTCTTCGAGCAGATACGCGGCCGCATCATCGACCTGGATCGCGAGCGGAAGAACAGGATCATGAAGCGGGACTAGGTTCCGCCGTCCGCCCATTCGCCCGCCGCACCAGCCCCACCAGCATCAGCACCAATACCAGCGAGATTGCCGAGAGCACGGCGCCGGTCACAAGCGCCGCGGTGACGCCGGCGCGGTCGAGGATGGCGGTGAAGATGACCGGGGCGGCGGCAGTGGCAAGGTTCTGCGGCAGCGACAGGCGGGCCGATTGCAGGCCGAATTCGCGCGGCGAGAAGAGCGACAGCGGCAGGAGTGCACGGGCGACTGCGAGCACGCCGGTGCCGAAGCTGTAGAGCAGCATGAAGACCACCAGCACCGGGGCAGAGGACGTGACGGTCGCGGTGAGCAGGAAACTGAACAGGATCAGGCCGGTGCCGACGAGCGATGTGAGCAGCGCATTGCCGCGTCTGCCGAGAGCCATGTCGACGAAGCGGGCCGAAACGCCGATCGCGCCCCGCGCCGAGCCGAGCTGCAGCGCAAGCGCCGGCGAGGCGCCGGCCTGTTGCAGCAGGGCCAGCAGCGAGGGCGACAGGCCGAAGCTGATGAACGAGCTGATCGCCGTCGCCGCCGCCACCAGGAAAAAGGCGCGACGGCGTTCCGGCGGCGTGAAATCGACAGGGACCGTATCCGTGGCTTGGGTCTGCTCGTTGCGGTCGATCGGTTTGGGAAGACCGAACAGATAGAGCGGCAGACAGATGAAGAGCTGCAGCAGGGCCGAGAATACGAACGTCATCCGCCAGCCGACGAGATCGTTCATCAGCGCCAGGAGCGGCCAGAAAATGGTCGCCGAAAGCCCGGTGAACAGCATCAGGATGGCGATGATGCGCTTGCCGTCCAGCCCCTCGCGCTCGACGACCGCCGTATAGGCCGGCGCCGACAGGCCGAGCGCGCCGCCGACGCCGATGACGATCCACGCAAGTCCGTAGACCAGGATCTCGTGGGCGCTCGCGAGCAGCAGCAGGCCGATCGCGAAGATGACGGATGCGCCGGCCATGACTTTTGCGGCACCATGGCTGCCGAGCAGCCGCCCGGTGGCGGGACCGGCAAGCGCGCTCACCAGCATCATGATCGACAGGCCGAAGAAGACGACCTCGTTCGGGAGGTCGAGTTCCGGCGCGACGATGCGGCCCATGACCCCGAGCATATCGAAGGTCGTGCCCCAGGAAATGATCTGGGTGACGGCGAGCACGGCGATCGTCTGCGCCGAGCGCAGCGGGAGAATTTTGGGCATGGCGGCGGGAGGCATTCGCGAAAGGGATGGTTGAGCGCCCGATGCTCTAGCACCGCTTTTTACGGTGCGGAAGCGACAAACGGATAACAGCGGAAAGGACTTCCACATGGTGGCGCAGAAGGGCAAGGACCTGCTCTTGAAGATCGACAATGACGGCGCGTTCCTGACGGTGGCGGGATTGCGCTCGAAGCGCCTCGCCTTCAATGCCGAGACCATCGACATCACCGATGCCGAAAGCGCCGGACGCTGGCGTGAGCTTCTGGGTGGCGCCGGCGTGCAGCGCGCTTCTCTGACCGGCGCCGGCATTTTCAAGGACCAGGAAAGCGATGCGCTGGTGCGGGCGGCGTTCTTTGCCGGCAGCATTCTGGCCTGGCAGATCCTGATCCCGGCCTTCGGCACGTTGACCGGACCGTTCCAGGTGACGGCGCTCGAATATTCTGGCGAGCACAACGGCGAGATCCGCTTTGAACTGGCGTTGGAATCAGGCGGCAGCCTGACCTTCGGAGTGCTGTGATGGCTGGCGCACACGCGAACCGCAGGCGCGGCGAGGTGGAGGCGGTGATCGACGGCGACCGCCGCATTCTCTGCCTGACGCTCGGCGCATTGGCGGAACTGGAAACGGCGTTTTCCGTCAGCGACCTCAACGGGCTGGCGGACCGGTTTTCTTCCGGGCGGCTGAGGGCGGCGGACATGATCCGGCTAATCGGTGCCGGCCTGAGGGGCGGGGGCAATCTGCTCTCCGCCGACGAGGTGGCGGCGATGAGTATCGAGGGCGGAATTTTAGGTTATGCGCGGATCGTCGGCGATCTGCTGACGGCGACGTTTGGGGCGCCGGGCGGGGAGGCCGCGGCAAACCCTTGAGTGCCGCAGCGGGAATCGGACCAGTCGCAGCAGGAACTTCGAGTGGGTTCTCTGCCGCGACTGCGATCGAAGAGGCGAGGCGACCGTTTCCCTGGGATGCGGTGATGCATGCCGGGCTCTGCCTGCTGCGGCTTCCGCCGAGGGATTTCTGGGCGCTGACGCCAGTCGAGTTTTTGGCCATGACCGGCGGGATGAGGGGACGTGGCGCAGGTCTGGAGAAGGCGGGGTTGGACGCGCTGATGCAGGCGTTTCCGGATAGGTGAGTTAGGGCCGCGACGACAAAACGGGAGTCCACCATGGAAGACGACAATAGTTTGGCCGGCACCCTGTCCGGCGCGGAGGCGCTGACCGGGGCGCTCAGGTCCGCGACGACAGGCGGGCGCGGGCTTGAGGACGTACTCAAGGGGCTCGGCAACCGGCTTTCGGACATCGCGCTGGCCGCTGGCCTCAAACCGCTCGAAAATATGCTGGGCAATGCGATCGGCGGGCTTGTCGGGTCGGTGACGCCGTTTGCCGACGGTGGTGTCGTGCGCTCCCCGAGCTTCTTTCCGATGGGCGGCGATATGGGCCTGATGGGCGAGGCGGGGGCGGAAGCGATCCTGCCGCTCAGGCGCGGGCCGGACGGCGCGCTCGGCGTTGCGGCGGCAGGCGGGCCCACGCCGCAGATCGTCTTCAACGTGACGGCGAGCGACGCCGCGAGCTTTCGGAAAAGCGAAGGGCAGATTTCCGCCATGCTGGCGCGCAGTGTTTCGCGCGGACGGCGCGGCCTGTGACGATGTTGCGAGGATGAGATGAGCGGTTTTCACGAGGTTCGGTTTCCGTTGCGCCTGGCGCTCGGGGCAACCGGCGGGCCGGTGCGGCACACCGATATCGTCAATCTTTCCAACGGGCGCGAGCAGCGTAACCAGCGCTGGAGGGATTCAAGGCGCAGCTATGATGCCGGCTCGGGGGTGAAGTCGCTCACCGATCTTTATGCGGTGCTGGAATTTTTCGAGGCGCGGGGCGGGCAGCTTTACGGCTTTCGGTTCCGCGATCCGATCGACTGGAAATCCTGCGCGCCGGGCGAGACGGTATCGGCGACCGATCAGGCGGTCGGCACGGGCGACGGGGAGACCGCGGCATTCCAGCTCGTCAAGACCTACGCGGATGGCGCGGGGAGCTGGACGAGGCGGATCGCCAAGCCGGTCACAGGCTCGGTCGTGGTGTCGGTGGACGGCGTCGCAGTACCGGCGGAGGTCTGGTCCGTCGATGCGGCAACGGGGATCGTTACCTTTGCCGCCGGGCATGTTCCGCCGGTCGGGGCGGCGGTGCGGGCGGGTTACGAGTTCGACGTGCCGGTGCGGTTCGACACGGACCGGATCGACGTCAACCTCGCGCATTTCGATGCCGGGCATATTCCGACCATTCCGCTGACGGAGGTTTTGGCATGAGAACGGTACCGGCTGATCTGGCCGAACATCTGGCGCGGGAGACGACGACCACCTGCCATGCATGGCGGGTGACGCGGCGTGACGGGGCGGTGCTGGGATTTACCGAACATGACCACGACCTCACATTTGACGGCACGACCTTCCTTGCGGCGAGCGGCTTTTCGGCAAGCGAGGCAGAAGCGGCAACGGGGCTTTCGGCGGGTGCCGACGAGGTGGCCGGCGGGTTTTCGAGTGCGGCGATCCGCGAGCAGGATCTGGCGACCGGCAGGTATGACGGTGCGCGGGTGGAGCTGTTTCTCGTCAACTGGGTGGCGGCGGACCAGCATGTGCTCTTGAACGTGCGGGAGATCGGCGAGGTTTCCCGCGCCGGCGGGCAGTTTCGCGCAGAGCTGCGCAGTCTGGCGCATCGGCTGAGCCAGCCGCAGGGGCGCGTCTATAATCGGCGCTGTGACGCAAGTCTTGGGGATGCCCGTTGTGGTGTGGACCTTGATCTGTGGCGCGGCGAAGGGGCGGTAATCGCGGTAAAGGATGCCAGCCGGATTGTCGTCTCGGGCCTCGGCAGTTTCGCGAGCGATTTCTTTCGGCAGGGCGTGCTGACGTTTGCGGGCGGCGTGGCGGTCGATGTCGATGCGCATGAAAAGAGCGCGGACGGTTCGGCGGAGCTGACTTTCTGGTTGCCGCTGGAGCAGCCGGTTGCGGCGGGCCATACGTTCACGGTGACCGCGGGGTGCGACAAGTCGTTTGCGACCTGCAAGAGGCGCTTTGCCAACCATCTGAATTTTCGCGGCTTCCCACATGTCCCGGGCGCCGATTTCGCCTATTCCTATGCCGACGGGGAGCGGGTCCACGACGGGGGCCCGATCTTCCAATGAGCGGGCAAAGCGAGCGCGTCGTGGCGCTGGCCGAGGGATGGATCGGCACACCCTACCGGCATCAGGGCGCAACGAAGGGCGTCGGCTGCGATTGCATCGGGCTCATCCGCGGGATCTGGCGCGAGCTTTACGGCGAGGAGCCGGAGACGGTGCCGGCCTATGCGCCCGATTGGGCGGAGCGAAGCGGCGAAGACCGGCTCGCGGACGCGGCCTTACGGCTGTTCGGGCCGGCAATGCAGATGAGTGAGGCAGAGCCTGGCGACGTCCTGCTGTTCCGCTGGCGGCCGGATTGTGCGGCGAAACACGCCGGGGTGCTGGCCGGGCCGCAGCATTTCATCCATGCCTATGAGCAATCGGCGGTGACGCGTTCGGCGCTGGTGCCATCGTGGCGGCGGCGGGTTGCGGGGGTGCACCGGTTTCCGACGCGAACTTGAAAAAATCCCGGCTTGGGTTATCTTCTGGAGTGGTGAGCGGAGTTGCTGCTCCGCTCACCGTTTTGCTTATCTGTTGAAATTGATCCGGACGGCGATTGACCAGCTCGTCCGGGTCACCTCCAAGATAGGCGTAATGCCAATCGGCCTGAGCCTCATAACATTACCTCCATTTTCGAGAGCAAGGCCCTTGCCTGGGTCGGCGTGGCCTATCCTCGCCGATACGCCGGCTGGCGCGGCGCGTGCTGCTTCTGCTCCCGAATTTTCTAACGCTATCACAATCTGAGCGAGCATCCAGTGGCAGCGCTGGGCGGCGGCGAGGTATTTCCATGGCCACTATCCTTTTCCAGGCGGCGGGTGCGGCGCTCGGCA
Source organism: Neorhizobium sp. T6_25 (assembly GCF_002968555.1). NCBI lineage: Bacteria > Pseudomonadati > Pseudomonadota > Alphaproteobacteria > Hyphomicrobiales > Rhizobiaceae > Neorhizobium > Neorhizobium sp. T6_25. The sequence continues at coordinate 10,992 of NZ_PVBL01000029.1, read as the reverse complement.
GTGTGTTCGGTCCGGTCGGTGCGATCATCGGGCGGGCGGCGGGGGCGCTGGCCGGCAGCATGGTCGATCGGGCGCTGATCGGCGGCAGCGGCACGACCACCTCCGGGCCTCGTCTTGCGACTGCACGCATCCCGGGTGCGGACGAGGGTACGGCGATCAGCCGCATCTACGGGACGGCGCGGATCGGCGGCACGCTGATCTGGGCGACGCGTTTCGAGGAGGAGGTGACGCGCGAGCGCTCCGGCGGCAAGGCGACCACCGGGCCGCGGGTGGAGACGTTCCGCTATTTCGCAAATCTGGCGGTCGGGCTCTGCGAGGGGCCGATCGCCGGGGTGCGGCGGGTCTGGGCCGATGGACGTGAGCTCGATCTGACGGCGATCGAGATGCGGGTCTATCGTGGCGACGGGGAGCAATTGCCCGATCCGCTGATCGAGGCGAAGCAGGGCGAGGGCAATGCGCCGGCCTATCGCGGTCTGGCCTATGTCGTGTTCGAACGGCTGCCGCTTGACAGTTTCGGCAATCGCATCCCGCTCCTGCAGTTCGAGGTGCTGCGGCCGGTCGGTAGGCTCGAACGCCAGATACGCGCCGTGACAATCACGCCGGGCGCGACCGAACATGGTTATGCGACGGTGCCGGTGACGGAGAAGACCGGCGAAGGCAGCGCGCGCATTCTCAATCGCCACACGCTCGCATCCGGAACCGACTGGCAGTCGTCGCTCGACGAGCTGCAGGCGCTCTGCCCGAACCTCGAGCGGGTGGCGCTGGTGGTCTCCTGGTTCGGGACGGATCTCAGGGCGGGGCATTGCCGGATCGTGCCGGGTGTCGAAGTGCCCGAGCGGTGGGAGGAAAGCGCGCAGTGGTCCGTGGTCGGGATATCGCGCGGCGGGGCACATCTGGTGAGCCAGCTCAGCGGGCCGGCTTTCGGCGGCACGCCGAACGATGCGAGCGTGGCGCAGGCAATCGCCGACCTCAAGGCGCGTGGGCTGAAGGTCTATCTCTATCCGTTCGTGATGATGGATATTCCGCCCGGCAATGGCCGGCCGGATCCCTATGGCGGGGTGGAGCAGGCCGCCTTTCCCTGGCGCGGGCGGATCACCTGTTTCCCGTTGTCGTCGGATAGGACTGCGGCTGCGCGGGCGCAGGTGCAGGCTTTCAGCGCGGGTTCCGAGGGATACCGGCGCATGGTGCTGCATTATGCTGGCCTGGCGGCAGCCACGGGCGGGGTCGACGGTTTCATCCTCGGCTCGGAGCTGCGCGGGCTGACGCAATTGCGCGACGAGACGGGGACCTTTCCTTTCGTGCAGGAACTGGTTGGGCTTGCAGCGAATGTGCGGGCGATCGTCGGGCCGGGGACGAAGCTCACCTATGGCGCCGACTGGAGCGAATATTTCGGCTATCACCCACAGGACGGTTCGGGCGAGGTGCATTTCCACCTCGATCCGCTCTGGGCTTCGGCGGATATCGATGCGGTCGGCATCGACAACTACATGCCGCTCGGCGATTGGCGCGACGAGGATCTTGTCGCGGACTATCCGGATGGCTTTCGGCTTGCGGACGACGGCCAAGCGATGGCGGCGCAGATCGCTGCCGGCGAGGGTTTCGATTGGTATTATGCGAGCGATCAGGACCGGCGGAACCGGGTGCGGTCGCCGATAGAAGACGGGCTGGCGGGCAAGCCGTGGATCTATCGTTACAAGGATCTCTTGGGCTGGTGGTCCAACCGGCATCATGACCGTGTGGGCGGCGCAGAGAATACAACGCCCACGGCCTGGGTGCCCGGCATGAAGCCGATCTGGTTTACCGAACTCGGGTGCCCCGCGGTCGACAAGGGCGCCAATCAGCCGAACGTCTTTACCGACCCGAAATCGACCGAAAGCGCTCTGCCGTATTTTTCGAGCGGCGGGCGGTCGGACAGCATGCAGCGGCGGTTCCTGGAGGCGCATCATGGCTGGTGGCAGGGCGACACGGCGCCGACCGGCATGGTCGATCCAGGCCACGTCTTTGTCTGGACCTGGGATGCCCGGCCTGTTCCGGCTTTTCCGGGCGATCTTTCGACGTGGATCGATGGCAGCAACTGGCGCACCGGCCATTGGCTCAATGGCCGGCTGGGAGGAACCACGCTCGCCGATGCCATCGCCGCGATCCTGACCGAACATGGTTTTGAAGATTTCGACGTTTCGGAAGTGAGCGGCGGCCTGACTGGCTACGTGCAGGGCGAGGTGACCTCCGCGAGGGCGCTTCTGGAGCCACTGCTCGAGGTCTTTCAGGTGGATGTCGCCGAAGACGGCGGCAGGCTGCGCTTCAGGTCGCGGTTGACGGCGAGCCTTGCGGCGAAGGAGATCGCCGTCATTGCCGATATCGAGGATGAGCCGCTGTGGTCGGAGAACCGGGGCCATGACAGCGATTTTGCGGCGGAGGCGGTGCTGACCTCCTACAATCCGAGCCTGGACTACGAACAGGCGGGCGTGCGGTCGCGGCGGGCGCGGGCGGAAAGCCAGCGCACCCTCAGCTACGACCTGCCGGCCGTGCTGCCGGAGGAAACGTCGCTCGGTGCGGTCGAGACGCTGCTGCGCACGCACAGGGTCGCGAGGCGGTCGTTGAGTTTTGCGCTTTCGCCGGCGGATATTGCCGTCGAGCCCGGCGATGCGGTGCGGCTGGCTCTGCCGGATGCCGCTGGCCCGAAGGGGACGTTCATCGTCGAACGGATCGAAGAGGGCGCGGCGCGGCGGATCGAGGCCCGGCACCATGCGCCGCTCGCGCCGCTGAATTATGCTCTCGGCGAGGGGCACAGGAATGGCGGTAGCGCCGTCTCCGATGCCTTTGCACCTGTACTGCACTTCCTCGATCTGCCGCGGTTTACGTCCGGCGAGGCAGCGAGCTTCGCCCGCGTTGCGGGCTTCTGCCGGCCGTGGCGGCGGATGGCGTTATCCTCCTCCGTCACGACGGAAGGATATCGCACGCGCTCAGTGCTCGACCGGCCGGCAAGGGTCGGCGTTCTGGCGGCGCCGCTTTCGGGCGGCGTGATCGGGCGCTTCGATCGTGGTCCGACCATGGAGATCGAACTGTTTTTCGGCGGGTTATCGTCGGCGGACGAGCAGGCGGTGCTGAATGGCGAAAACCGTATTGCCGTGAAAGCGCAGAACGGCGCCTGGGAAGTGGTCGGATTTGCCGCAGTCGAAGAGACCAGCCCGAATCGCTGGGCGCTGTCGAACCTGTTGCGCGGGCTGGCGGGTACCGAGGATGCCATGTTGGCGGGCGCCGCGGCGGGTGCAGCCGTCGTCGTGCTCGACGAAGCCGCTGTGCCGCTGGGACTGTCGGCGGAGGAGCGTGGCCTGGCCATGAACTGGCTGGCGGAAAGCCTGGGGCAGGCGGGAGGACGTTCCGGCCCGCATGGATTTGCGGGAGGCATGCGCGCCGAGGCGCCGCTTTCGCCGGTCCATATCCGCGGCGAGCGGCAGGTCGGCGGCGATGCCCGGTTGACCTGGGTGAGGCGTGGCCGGGTCGAGGCGGACAATTGGGACGGGATAGAGATCCCTCTGGATGAGCCGGAGGAGCGCTACCGGCTCGAGGTGCTGCACGGTGCCGTCGTCAGGCGCTCGGTCGAGGTGACGGAACCCGCTTTCAACTATCCGGCGGGCGACGAGATTGCCGATTTCGGCGGTATCCAATCGAGCCTTTCGTTGCGGGTCCGGCAGATGGGCCGGGCGGTCCCGCTCGGCGTCCCCGCCGAGGCGGTCGTTGTATTCTAGGTTGAAACAAGGAGATGAAGCATGGATGGCATGAAGGTGTGGTATCAGTCGAAAACGGTCTGGGGCGGGTTGATTGCGGTCGCCGCCTCGCTTCTGCAAGTCATGGGTATCCAGCTCGGAGCGGATGTCCAGGCAGACCTCGCAGAGCTTGCGGTGACGCTGGCGGGGGCTGCCGGCGGGTTTTTCGCGATCTACGGTCGTATCGCGGCCCAGACCGGAATCAGGGGAAAATAGCCCGATGAAGGAAAGCATTACGGACCATTCATTTGCCATTCAGCCGCCTTTGGCTACATAATCCATCACATGCTTTGGACATGAATCCTGTTTGTCTTGTGAGTGGAAATTGTAACCATGGCGCGACTGCCAATCATCGCGATACTGACCGCCGGCCTTGCCGGTTTCGCCGGCTTTTTGCCGGAAAAGGTCGCTGCGCGTGATTATCTCGTCCTTGTCGCAGGGGATTGCGGCTCGGCGGCGTCTCGCGTGGTGCGGGAAACCGGCGGCCAGCTTCTTTCCGCTCAGCCCTCCTCCGATGGCCAGACCTGTGTCGTGACGGTGCTCGTCCAAGGCGATGGCAATCAAAGACCGCGCAAGGTAACCGTCAGGGTTCCGATGTAAGGCGGCTCCGGCGGCGATCAGCCGGCGGCATATCATTCGAGGGGCGGTGCATGCGCATTCTGGTGGTCGAAGACGATGTCAATCTCAACCGGCAGCTTTCCGACGCCCTGAAGGAGTCGGGTTATGTCGTCGACCAGGCCTTCGACGGCGAGGAAGGCCATTATCTGGGCGAAACCGAGCCTTATGACGCGGTGATCCTCGATATCGGCCTGCCGGTCATGGACGGCATCACCGTCGTCGAGAAATGGCGTGCCGGAGGCAAGGGCATGCCGGTTCTGATGTTGACCGCCCGCGACCGCTGGAGCGACAAGGTGGCGGGCATCGATGCCGGTGCCGACGACTATGTCGCCAAACCCTTCCATGTGGAGGAAGTGCTGGCCCGCGTACGGGCGCTGATCCGCCGGGCGGCGGGGCATTCATCCTCCGAAATCGTCTGCGGGCCCGTGCGGCTCGATACCAAGGCTTCCAAGGCGAGCGTCGAAGGCGTCGCCCTGAAGCTCACCTCGCACGAATTCAGGCTGCTGTCCTACCTGATGCATCACATGGGGCAGGTCGTTTCCCGCACCGAGCTTGTGGAGCATATGTATGATCAGGATTTCGACCGCGATTCCAATACGATCGAAGTTTTCGTGGGCCGGCTTCGCAAGAAGCTCGGTGTCGACCTCATCGAGACGGTCCGCGGGCTCGGCTACAGGATGCAAGCGCCAAACGATGCGCCCTAAATTCCGGATGATCGGACCAAGATCGCTGACTGCCCGCGTGCTGCTTCTAGCCACGTTGTGGTCGGCGCTGGCTCTGGTCGTCATTTCGATCGTCATCTCGCAGCTCTACCGGCAATCGGCAGAACGCGCCTTCACCGATCTCCTGCGCGCCCAGCTTTATAACGTCATCAACTCGATCACGATCGGTGACGACAACAAGCTCGCCGGCAGCCCTCAGCTCGGCGACCTGCGCTTCTCGCAGCCCGAGACCGGCTGGTACTGGATCATCGAGCCGCTCGGGACCTTTGCGGCGACGCCGCTGTCCTCCTCCTCGCTCGGGACCTCGAACATCAGCGTTCCGTCGATCCTGGCGGTACCCTTCAACAATCGCTACGAGCGCTTCTACCCCGCGATCGACGCCTACAAGAACCATGTCCTGGTCGCCGAGACCGAGGTCGTACTCGACGGCGAAGGCCGCGCCGCGCGCTTCCGCGTGTCGGGCAATCTCGCCGTTGTCGAAGAGGATATCCAGGCCTTTACCCGCAGTCTCTATATCGCCCTTGCCGTCTTCGGTTTCGGCAGTCTGGTCGTCAACGGTCTGGCGATCCTTTACGGGCTGCAGCCGCTCGACGGCGCGCGGCGCTCGCTCGAAAGGGTGCGGCGCGGCGAGGCGGAGCGGTTGGAAGGCGAGTTTCCGCGCGAAATCATGCCGCTTGCCAGCGACATCAACGCGCTGATCGAAAGCAACCGCCGCATCGTCGAGCGGGCACGCATGCAGGTCGGCAATCTCGCCCATTCGCTGAAGACGCCGATCGCGGTTCTGCTCAACGAATCGCGTGCCGTCGAAAAGGTGCAGTCGGACATGGTGCGGTCGCAGGCGGAGGGAATGCAGGCGCAGGTGCAATCCTACCTGAACCGCGCCCGCATCGCCGCCCAGCGCGAATCGCTGCTCGCCCGGACCGAGCTCGAGCCGGCGCTGGAACGCCTGGTCAGGGTGATGCGGCGGCTCAATCCGGAAAAGCAGTTCCACCTGTCGGTCTTTCCGCCGGGCGTGGCGCTTGCCATGGAACAGCAGGATGTCGAGGAGACGGTCGGCAACCTGCTCGAAAATGCCGCGCGCTTCTGCGAGACCGGCGTCTGGATCACCGCGACGCCCACATCCGGACCTCAATCCGGTGAAGGCGAAACCGCCCGGCGCTCCTGGGTCGAGGTCTCTGTCGAGGACGACGGCCCGGGGCTGGAGCCGGATCAGATTCGCGAGGCGATGAAACGTGGCACGCGCCTCGACGAAAGCAAGCCGGGCGCCGGGCTCGGACTGTCGATCGTGCGCGAGATCACCGGCGAGTACCAAGGTTCGGTCGAACTGACGCGCGGGGCGCGGGGTGGCCTGAGGGCGCAACTTCTGCTTCCGAGCGTCGCCAAGGAAGGTCCGTGATCGTCCGATATTCAGAACGTGGTACAGCGTAACTGTGGCGTAAGGGCAACATCGGCCCATTCCCTGCCATTGCTTTATGGACGGATGGATCGCCTGCTATATCTTTGTCGGAAGAGACATTTCTATATGTCTGCTAATATGCGGGGAGACTGAAAGATCGTCGGATTTGCGTGTTTTCCCAATGACGCCATAATGATGCCATGCCGGGACCTGACCAGTCTCGGCGAGATCTCCGAAGAAAACGAGCCGCGACCGGTTTCCGACACGATGCGATTATTGAGCCTTCGAAATACTGTTTCATCGCTTGTGGTTGCCGGCCTGCTGGCGGGCTGCGGCACGTCTTCAGGAGCGGGGACCGGCGGCACGCGCGGCCTGTTGACACCGCGGCCCTCGCCATCCACATCCTATATTTCCGCGCTGCAGGGCGGCATCGTCGGCCGCAGCGGCGCAACGCTATCGGCAAGCGACCGTTCCCGCGCCCTCGAGGCGGAATATCGCGCTTTGGAAGGGGCGGCCGGCGGCGAGGCAATCACCTGGAAGGGTGACGACGCGAACGGCCAGGTGATCGCCAACGCCCCCTATCAGGTCGGCACTCAGAACTGCCGTCAGTATCGCCATACGGTAACCATGAACGGCCGGGACATGACGGCGCGGGGCGCTGCCTGCCGCAATTCCAACGGCACCTGGACGCCGCTCACCTGATTCGCCTACCGCTTTCCTCTGCGGCCGTTTGACATGGGTCATGGCCGCCAGATCGGATCGGTCCCATATGCAGGTTTGAACTTGCGGCCAAAGGCCTCAAATTCGCGTCAACGCCGGCTGCGCTGTTGGAAAGCGCGGGCCGTTGCAGTATTGGGCCACTATGGTTTTATGGATCATCCTCGCAGCTCTGACGGCGGCCGTTGCGGCAATCCTCATCCTGCCTTTCGCCCGAGCCGCCAAAACAGCATCTGCTGACCGTGCCGGAGAGGTCGCCGTCTATCGCGACCAACTGGCCGAACTGGACCGCGACCGGGCCCAGGGCCTGATCAATGCGGAGGAAGCGGAATACGCCCGCGCCGAAATCGGCCGCCGGCTGTTGGCCGCAGCCGGCGCCGGGGAGGCCAAGGAGATCGCCGCTCCGAAGACGCGAAAATATGCGCTCGCCACCACTGTGGTCACGCTGGTTCCGCCCGTCGTCGGGCTCTGTCTTTACCTGGCGCTCGGCAATCCCGGGCTGCCGGACCAGCCGCTCGAAGCGCGGCTTGCCAATCCCGGCAACAATGTCGCGCTGCTGGTCGCCAAGGCGGAGCGGCATCTGGCCGAAAATCCCAACGACGGCGCCGGCTGGGATCTGCTTGCACCGATCTATTTCCGCTCCATGCGGCTCGGCGATGCCGAGATGGCCTATCGAAATGCGATCCGCATTCTCGGCCCCAATCCCGTCAGGCTCTCGGGGCTTGGTGAAACGCTGGTGGCATCGAATGACGGGATCGTCACCGAGGACGCGCGTTCCGCCTTCGAGCAGGCGGTGAAGCTCGATCCGGACAATCCCCGTTCACGTTTCTATGTCGGCCTCGGTTTCGAACAGGCAGGCAGGGCGGCAGAGGCGAGGGCGCAGTTCGAGACGATTGCCAAGGGTTCGCCGGCCGATGCGCCGTGGATGCAGCTCATCAACCAGCATATCGTCAAGAACGGCGGTACCATCGCGATGGGACAGGACACGGCGCAGGCGCCCGGCAATCCGAGCCAGGCAGATGTGGCGGCGGCCGCAAACATGTCGCAGGGCGATCGGCAGGCGATGATCCGCGGCATGGTCGACAGCCTTGCGGAACGGTTGAGACAGGACCCGAACAATCTCGAAGGCTGGGTGAGGCTGGTGCGCTCCTATTCCGTGCTCGGCGACAAATCCAGGGCCGAGGACGCCTTGAAGAGCGGCCTCAAGCAGTTCCCGTCTTCAGGCGAGCTGGTGGCGCTCGCCAACGAGATGGGGATCACCGTCGAAGGAGTGGCGCAATGACGCGCAAACAGAAACGGCTGGCGGTGATCGCAGGCGGCATGAGCTTCATCCTCGTCGCGGTGCTGCTCGTCATGTTCGCCTTCAGCCAGTCGGTCGCCTATTTCTTCATGCCGGCCGATCTTGCCAAGGCCGACGTCAAACCCGGCACGCGCATCCGGCTCGGCGGGCTGGTGGCCGAAGGATCGGTGAAGCGCGGCCAGGGCTCGACCGTCAGTTTTACGGTGACGGACGGAACCGGCAGCGTGCCGGTCACCTATACGGGCATCCTGCCGGACCTGTTTCGCGAAGGCCAGGGCGTGGTGACCGAAGGCGCGTTCGATGCGGCATCGCGCGGTTTCGTGGCCGACAGCGTGCTCGCCAAGCATGACGAGAATTATATGCCCAAGGAGGTGGCCGACCGGCTGAAGGCGCAGGGCGTCTGGAACGAGGGGCAAGGCAACCAGAGCCAGCCCGCTGGCGCCAAGGGGACGGCAACGAGATGATCATCGAGATCGGCCATTATGCACTTGTTCTGGCGCTCGCAACCGCGCTGATCGTCTCGGTTCTGCCGGTCGTCGGCGCTCGGCGCGGCGATGCCGCGATGATGGCGCTGGCCCCGACCGGCTCGCTGGCGCTGTTCGCGCTCGTGGCCTTTTCATTCGGCGTGCTGACCTGGGCCTATGTGGTTTCGGATTTCTCGGTTGCGAACGTCTGGGAGAATTCCCACTCGCTGATGCCTCTGATCTACAAGTTCTCGGGCGTCTGGGGCAATCACGAAGGCTCGATGCTGCTCTGGCTGCTGATCCTGGTGTTTTTCAGCGCGCTCGTCGCCGTCTTCGGCCGCAATCTGCCGGATACGCTGAGGGCCAATGTTCTGGCCGTTCAGGCTTGGATCTCGACCGCCTTCCTGTTCTTCATCCTCCTGACCTCCAATCCGTTCCTGCGCCTCGATCCGGCGCCGGCCGAGGGACAGGATCTCAATCCGGTGCTGCAGGATTTTGGCCTGGCGGTTCATCCGCCGCTTCTTTACCTCGGTTATGTGGGCTTTTCGGTCTGCTTCTCGTTCGCCGTGGCGGCGCTCGTCGAAGGCCGCATCGATGCCGCGTGGGCGCGCTGGGTGCGGCCGTGGACGCTCGCCGCCTGGACCTTCCTCACCGCCGGCATCGCCATGGGTTCCTACTGGGCCTATTACGAACTCGGCTGGGGCGGCTGGTGGTTCTGGGATCCGGTCGAGAACGCCTCCTTCATGCCCTGGCTCGCGGGCACCGCGCTCCTCCATTCGGCGCTGGTCATGGAAAAGCGCGAGGCGCTGAAGATCTGGACCGTGCTTCTGGCGATCATGACCTTTTCGCTGTCGCTGCTCGGCACCTTCCTGGTGCGCTCGGGCGTGCTGACTTCGGTGCATTCGTTTGCGACCGATCCGACCCGCGGCATCTTCATCCTCTGCATTCTCGGCATCTTCATCGGCGGCGCCTTCGCGCTGTTTGCTTGGCGGGCACCGATGCTGAAGGCCGGCGGCATTTTCGCGCCGATCTCGCGCGAGGGTGCGCTGGTGCTCAACAACCTGATCCTGACGGTGGCGACGGCAACCGTGCTGACCGGTACGCTCTATCCGCTCGTCCTCGAAACGCTGACCGGCGAAAAGATCTCGGTCGGCGCGCCATTCTTCAACATGACCTTCGGCCTGCTGATGCTGCCGCTCCTGGTCGCCGTGCCGTTCGGCCCGGTGCTTGCCTGGAAGCGCGGCGATCTTTTGGGCGCCCTGCAGCGGCTGTATGTTTTCGCCGGCCTGGCGCTGGCTGCGGGCCTTGCCTTCTTCTACATCCAGAACGGCGGGCCTGTGATGGCGATCTTCGGCCTGGTGCTCGGCTTCTGGGGCATGATCGGCGCATTCGCCGACCTCTGGTATCGCGGCAATTTTGCCAAGGTCGGGCTGTCGGTCGGCCTGAAGAGGCTGGCCGGCCTGCCGCGTTCGGTGTTCGGCACGGCGATCGCCCATTTCGGTCTCGGAGTGACGGTGCTCGGCATTTTCGCAGCGACGACCTTCGGCACCGAGACGGTGGTCGAGATGAAGCAGGGTGCTTCCGTCGACGCCGGCGGGTATTCGCTGACCTTTGACGGGCTGCGCGATGCCGTCGGGCCGAACTATACCGAGCAACGCGGACATTTCGCCGTCAGCCGCGGCGGGGTCCAGGTGGCGGATGTCTGGTCGTCGAAACGGCTCTATACGGCGCGGCGCATGCCGACGACGGAGGCCGGCATCCTCACCTTCGGGCTCAGCCAGCTCTATGTCTCGCTCGGCGACGCGATGGAAAGCGGCGGCGTGGTCGTGCGCATCTGGTGGAAGCCGTTCATCCTCTGCATCTGGGGCGGCGCTCTGGTGATGATGGTCGGCGGATTTGTCTCGCTCTCGGACCGGAGACTGCGTGTGGGCGCGCCGAGCCGGAAGGCGAAGCCGGTCAAGGCCAGGTTGGAGGCGGCGGAGTGATGAAGAGCTATGTCGATGAAGAC
>NZ_PVBL01000028.1:0-82656 GCF_002968555.1 Neorhizobium sp. T6_25 | reverse complement strand
GGCGGGGAGCTGTAATGGCGGAACTTGGCTTGGCCAAGCCGCAGCCGGAACGTGGCAGCCTGAACAGTCCCTTTCGATGGCGTGACCGCCTTCATAGCACAGATGCAGGAGTTCCTTCCTGCTTTGCGGGAGATGAAGGCGATGCGTCAGGCTTCCGCCTGAACATCACGATCTGGCGGTTGTGGACCGGCGCGACATCCGACGCTGGCGTGGTGGAGACGAGATGGCGTTCAAGCACGTCTGCCGACTTTGACGCCGCGGCTAATCGCCAGCGGCGCCGGAAGGCGCCGGTTTCGGAAAGCATTTTCCTCCTTCATTATTCCTCCTGCCTCGAACCCGGTATACATTATGGCAATATACATCGATGATCGATTGGAACAGATTACCGGATTCGAGGGGACGGAGGAAATGCCCGTAAGAGTGCCGACAAACACGACGTCAGCCAGAGCGAAGCGAGTCGGTGTTTTTTAACGAACCGCTGCTGATGGTGCCCGCTCTGAGGCATAGTTTTTCACAGCAGCACGTTCATGCGCTTGGTCGCACCGATGACGGAAGGTTGCTCCATATCACCTTCACGCTTTGGGGCAAACGAAACGACAATCCGGGTGATTTCCACCCGGGATATGAGCCGGAAGGAGCGAAGCTATTATGAGCAGAAGGCCTGATCCCGTGGCGCACTTCAGTACCGAAGCCGAAGAGCGGGCTTATTGGGAACGCCATGATTCCGCCGATCATATCGACTGGAGCAAGGCAGCGAACGTGCGATTGCCGAACCTGAAGCCGTCGTCCACGTCAATTTCGTTGCGCCTGCCCAACTCGCTTCTGGAGCAGATCAAGGTCGCCGCTGGCAAGCGTGGTGTCCCATACCAGTCGCTGATCAAGATCTGGCTTACCGAGAAGATCGATACATCTGGAGCAAAGCGATAATCGCTCGAGCCGGCTCGGGACACGGCAATGAGGGATCCCGGTCGGCCAGGACGTGGCGGCCGGAAGCCTCAGCCGCTAGAACCCCAATAGATCGGCCGTGAGCACGATTTTGCCTCCTATCGGTACAAAAGGCGCACGGGGTCGATCTTCGCCAAAGAGTGCGCCTATTGTATCCACGCAGCCGCCGACGGCGACGAGCATTGGGGGCCTGGTTCCCCAGACGCCGCAGCCGTTCCATACGACCAGCACGGCCCGCTCCGGCCTGTCCTTGGAACGTTTGTTCGCAGCCTTACGCCGCCTCCCCCACCTTCGCGTATGGATCGAACCGGCCATAAAAGGTCTCGCCCTTCGCCGCCATGTCCTTCAGGAGCGGCGTCGGCTTGAAGTGCGGGCCGTAGCTTGCGGCTAGCTTTTCGCAGAGCGCGACAAAGTTCTTCACGCCCATGCCGTCGATGTAGGAGAGCGTGCCGCCGGTATAGGGGGCGAAGCCGAAGCCGAGGATGGAGCCGACATCGGCTTCGCGCGGATCGGTGACGATGCCTTCCTCGACGGTGCGGGCGGCTTCGAGCGCGATCGTCACCAGCAGGCGCTGTTTCAGGACGTTGATATCCACCTCAGAGGCCTTTTTCTGCGGATAGAGGGTCTTTAGCTCGGGCCAGAGGAATTTCTTGGCGGGCTTGGCCGGGTATTCGTAAAAGCCCTTGGAATTCTTGCGGCCGCGGCGGTCGAACACGTCGACCATCTGGTCGACCAGCGCCATGTGCTCCGGCTTGACCGCATTGGGGCCGAGATCGGCGATCGAGGCCTTCATGATCTTCTGGGACAGATCGACGGCCACCTCGTCGTTGAGCGACAGCGGGCCGACCGGCATGCCGGCCATTTTCGCGGCATTTTCGATCATCGCCGCCGGCACGCCTTCGGTCAGCATGTCATAGGCTTCGTTGATATACCGGAAGACGCAGCGGTTGACATAAAAGCCGCGGGTATCGTTGACGACGATCGGGGTCTTCTTGATCGCGGCGACGAAATCGAGCGCCACGGCCAGCGCCTTGTCTCCCGATTTTTCGCCGAGGATGACCTCGGTCAGCATCATCTTTTCGACCGGCGAGAAGAAATGCACGCCGATGAACTGGTCGGCCCGCTTCGAATTCTCGGCAAGGCCGGTGATCGGCAGGGTGGAGGTGTTTGAGGCAAAGATGGTGGTTTGCGGGATGACCGCTTCCACCGCCTCGATGACCGCCTTCTTCACGGCGCGATCCTCGAACACCGCCTCGACGACGAGGCTTGCATCGGACAGCGCCTGGTAATCCGGCGTCGGGGTGATCAGCGAGAGCAGCTTTTCGCCCTCTTCCTTGGTCATCCGGCCCTTGCCCACCTGGTCCGCCACCAGCTTTTCGGAATGGGCCTTGCCCTTGTCGGCTGCTTCCTGGGTCTGGTCGATGAGGGTGACGGGAATGCCGGCGGCGGCCGTCACATAGGCGATCGAGGCGCCCATGAAGCCTGCGCCGACAACGCCGACCTTGGAGAATTCCGTCTTCGGGATACCGGCCGGGCGGCGGGCGCCCTTGCCGAGTTCCTGCATCGAGACGAACAGCGAGCGGATCATCGAAAATGCTTCGGTGGTGCGCAGGATCTCGGTGAAATACCGCTGCTCGACCTTGAGGCCCGTATCGAAGGGAAGCTGCAGGCCTTCATAGACGCATTTGAGGATGGCAAGCGCGCCCGGATAGTTGCCGGCGCTTTCGCGGCGCAGGATGGCGGGGGCGGCGGGCCACAGTTGGGCTGCGGCCGGCGTCCAGATGCCGCCGCCGGGGACTTTGAAACCCTTCTCGTCCCAGGGGGCGATGGGCTTCAGGCCGTCCTTGATCATCTGCTTGGCGGCGTTGATCAGCTCGGCGGGTTCGACGACCTGGTGCACGAGGCCCATGGCCTTGGCGCGCTGGGCGGTCAGTGACGAACCCGTCGTCATCATCTGCAGGGCATCCTGAGCGTTCGCCAATCGCGGCACGCGCTGGGTGCCGCCGGCGCCCGGGAAGATGCCGACCTTGACTTCCGGCAGCGCGATTTTCACCGACTTGGAATTGGCAGCGACACGGCCGTGGCAGGCGAGGGACAGTTCGAACGCGCCGCCCATGCAGGTGCCGTTGATCGCAGAGACCCACGGTTTGCCGTTGGTCTCGACCTTGCGCCACAACCACGACATGCGCCCGGCGGCATCGAACAGTTTTTGGGCGGCGGCGGCCGGATCCCTGGCCTGTTCCTCGGCGAGCATCGAGAACATCGACTTGATCATGGTAAGATCGGCGCCGCCGGAGAAGGACGACTTGCCGGACGTGAACACGACGCCCTTGACCGCCGCATCCGCAACGGTCGCGTCGACGATCGCGTCGATCTCGTCCATCACCTCCATGGTGAAGACGTTCATCGATTTGTCGGGCATGTCCCAGGTAACGAGAGCAATGCCGTCGGCGTCGGTTTCGACGGTGAAGTTCTTGTAGGTGCTCATGATGGGATTCCTCTTCCCTGAAATTTCTGTGGCGTGCCGAACCGCCCCCTCACCCGGCCTCCGCTTCGCTCGGCCACCCTCTCCCCAAGGGGAGAGGAGGATCGGAGGCGTTGCGGCAATCCCTCTTCTCCCCTCGGGGAGAAGGCGCCGGCCGGCGGATGAGGGGGTTTCCCCTCAAACTCTCTCGATAATCGTCGCGGTGCCCATGCCGGCGCCGATGCAGAGCGTGACCAGCGCGGTGTCGAGATCGCGGCGTTCCAGCTCGTCCAGGACGGTGCCCAAAATCATCGCTCCGGTGGCGCCGAGCGGGTGGCCCATGGCGATGGCGCCGCCGTTGACGTTGATCCTGTCGTGACTGATCTCGAACGCCTGCATATAACGGAGAACCACGGCGGCGAAGGCTTCGTTGAGCTCGAAAAGGTCGATATCGGAGATCTTCATGCCGGAGCGGGCAAGCAGCTTTTCGGTGACGTCGACCGGGCCGGTCAGCATCAGCGCCGGGTCGGAGCCGATATTGGCGAAGTGGCGGATGCGGGCGCGGGGTTTCAGGTTCATGGCTTCACCGCCGGCCTTCGAGCCGATCAGCACGGCTGCGGCGCCGTCGACGATGCCCGACGAATTGCCGGCATGGTGGACGTAGTTGATCCGCTCGATTTCGGGATGAGCCTGGATGCCGACCGCTTCGAAACCGCCCATTTCGCCCGGCATCTGGAAGGACGGGTTGAGCGAGGCCAGCGACTGCATGTCGGTGGTCGGCCGCATGTGCTCGTCGCGGTCGAGAATGGTCAGGCCGTTCTGGTCCTTGACCGGAATGACCGAGTTCTTGAAGTAGCCGGCGTCCCAGGCCTTGGCCGCGCGCCTCTGGCTCTCGACCGCATAGGCGTCGACATCGTCGCGGGTAAAACCGTATTTGGTGGCGATCAGGTCGGCCGAGACGCCCTGCGGCATGAAGAAGGCGGGGAAATTGACCGACGGGTCCATGTACCAGGAGCCACCGGACATGCCCATGCCGACGCGCGACATGCTCTCGACGCCGCCGGCAATGACGATGTCGTCGGACCCGGCCGCGACCTTGCCGGCCGCGAAGTTGATCGCGTCGAGGCCCGAGGCGCAGAAACGGGAGATCTGCATGCCGGGCGCCCTGGTGGAATAACCGGCCTCGAAGGCAGCGGCCTTGGGGATGACGGCGCCGGCATCCATGACCGGATCGACACAGCCCATGATGATGTCGTCGACGGTGGCGGTATCGAGGCCATTGCGGTCGCGGATCGCTTCCAGCGTCTTGGCGGCGAGACGCACGGACGGCACTTCGTGCAGCGCCCCGTCCTTCTTGCCGCGGCCGCGCGGCGTGCGGACGTGGTCGTAAATGAAGACTTCGGTCATGGTGTCATCTCCCTGGGTGGCAATTTATATTGCCTCAAATCTCGGACATGGGAGAGAAGACCCTCCCCGGCCCTCCCCACAAGGGGGAGGGAGCGCGCCGGCGCAAAATCAAAACGCGTCGGCGGCCAGTTCCATCACGCTGTCGGCGCCGGCTTCGATGCGGACTTTCCGCATCGCGGTTTCCGGCATGATCTTTTCCATGAAGAACTTCGCCGTGACCAGCTTGTTCTTCAGGTACTCGGCGCGGGCGTCGCCGGCGGCAAGTCCGGTCTGGGCCGCCTTGGCGATCTTGGCCCACATGTATCCGAGCGTCACGATCCCGAACAGGTGCATGTAGTCGGTCGAGCCGGCGCCGGCATTATCGGGCCTGGCCATGGCGTTCTGCATGAACCACATGGTGGAGGCCTGCAGGTCGTTCAAGCCCTTCTTGAGACCCTTGGTGAAGGGCGCCATGTTTTCATCAGTGCGGTTCTCCTCGCAGAAATCGCCGATCTCCTTGAACATGGCCATGACGGCGCGGCCGCCGTTGAGCGCCAGCTTGCGGCCGACGAGGTCGAGCGCCTGGATGCCGTTGGCGCCTTCGTAGATCATGGTGATGCGGGCATCGCGAACATACTGGCTCATGCCGTGTTCCTCGATATAGCCGTGGCCGCCGAAGACCTGCTGCGCCATGACGGCATGCTCGAAACCCTTGTCGGTCATCACGCCCTTCAAGATCGGTGTCGCCAGGCCGAGGAGATCGTCGGCGTTCTGGCGCTCGGCCGCATCCGGCGAACGGTGGGCGATGTCGGATTTCAGCGCAGTCCACAGCAGGAAGGCCCGGCCGGCCTCGTTGAAGGCGCGGATGGTCATCAGCGTACGGCGGATGTCCGGATGAACGATGATCGGGTCGGCCTTCTTTTCCGGCACCTTGGCGCCCGACAGCGAACGGCCCTGGATGCGTTCGCGGGCATAGGCGACGGCGTTCTGGTAGGCGGTCTCGGCAATCGACAGGCCCTGCAGGCCGACGCCGAGGCGCGCCTCGTTCATCATCACGAACATGGCGGCAAGGCCCTTGTTCTCAGGCCCGATCAGGAAGCCGGTCGCCTCGTCATAGTTCATGACGCAGGTGGAGTTGCCGTGAATGCCCATCTTGTGTTCGATCGCGCCACAGGTCGCGCCATTGCGCTTGCCCAGTGATCCGTCGGCATTGACCAGGAACTTGGGGACGATGAAGAGCGAGATGCCCTTGGTGCCCTCGGGCGCGCCTTCGATGCGGGCGAGCACCAGATGGACGATATTGTCGGTCATGCCGTGCTCGCCGGCGGAGATGAAGATCTTCTGGCCGGAAATCTTGTAGGACCCGTCGCCTTGAGGCACCGCCTTCGACCGCAGAAGGCCGAGATCCGTGCCGCAATGGGGTTCGGTGAGGTTCATCGTGCCCGACCAGGTGCCGGCGACCATGTTCGGCAGGTAGGTCTTCTTCTGCTCCTCGGAACCGTGCACGAGGATCGCGGCAATCGCACCCTGGGTGAGGCCAGGATACATCATCAGCGACATGTTGGCGGACGACATATATTCGCCGACGGCGGCATGCAGCGTGTAGGGCAGGCCCTGGCCGCCGAATTCCTCCGGCACGGCAAGGCCGATCCAGCCGGCCTGGCAATACTGATCATAGGCCTGCTTGAAACCCTTGGGCACCGAGACCGTGCCATCCTCGTGACGGATGCAGCCCTCCTGATCCCCTGAGAGGTTCAGCGGAAAAAGCACATCCTCGGCCACCTTTGCAGCCTCCCCGATGATCGCTTCCAGCATGTCGGGCGTGGCATCGGCAAAGCCCGGCAGATTGCCGTAGCGCTCAAGGCCGAGCACATCGTTGAGAATGAAAAGCGTGTCGTTTACCGGGGCCTTGTACACTGGCATGTCGAGCTTCCTCCAAATCCTCGTCGGTGGATCGCCCGGTGCCTTCGGCTCTCGGAAAGATCCGCATTCTTTCTCCCACAAATAATTGACGTTCGCGTAAACGTCAATTGCGTGCAGCGGGAACTTTAACGATCTCCACCATCGCCGTTCCTCCGTCCCGCGCATAGTCTTAACGGGCCGAACAGTTGTGAAGCTGGATGGGAAAGCGCGAAGATAGAGCCGGCAGGCGGGAACGTCATCACCGCAAAGGACACCGAGCGTGTCGAAAAGGTTAAAATGTTCGTTCGGGTTAACGACTTGTTTACTACGTTTAAGGAAATAGTGGGTTCTCTGGCGACGCGGTCCATTTACCTCAAGATGTCCCGCGTCCGCTGAAATGGCAAGTCCTGCGTAAGGCATCTCTAATATATGGCCGATTGGCGGGAATTCCGTATCCCCTGAAACAAGGTCGTCACGAGAGCCAGCAGGTACAACGTCGAAACGAGCGAGCACATGAACGGATCACGATCGAGCCCTTCCCGTCCCGGCGACCGCTCTTCCCTGGATGCGTTGAACCGCACCATCGAAGGGCTCGAGGCGCGTATCGAGGGGTTGATGTCGGGCACTGCACGCGACGGCCGGGCGCCCAAGCCTGCCGATCCGCGCCAGGAGCGCCGGCCCGCCCCGGCTCCTGCCTATCGCGAACCGCCACTCGCTAGCGACCCGCTCGCCCAGATCCGCGAGCGCCAGCGCATGCTCGAGGCCAGCCGCGACCGTGCCGCTCTCCCCGAGCGTCCGCGAACTCCCGAGCTGCGTCGCGAAGAGCCACGTTATGCCGAACCTCGCCGGACCGAGCTGCGCCCGCCGGAAGCCTACCGCCCGCCGGCCCGTCAGGCCCCGGTCCGCGCCGAAGCACCCCGTTACGCCGAAACGCGCCCCATCGCGCCCGCACCGCGCCGCGAAGAACCCCGCCGCCCGGCCGCACCGCCGCGCTTGCCGGCGCCGCAGCAGCCGACCGACAACGGCATGCGGGACATCGCCCAGGCGCTGGTCAGCCTACGCCAGGAGCTGAAGCAGGATATTTCCGACAGCGTCGGCCGCGAGATGACGGCGTTGCGCTCCGAGATCCGTTCGATCAGATCCATCGCCGAAGACCAGAACTTCACCGAGGACCTGCGCGGGGACCTTGCCCGGCTTGCCGAAGGCATCAGCCAGCTCGGTCACCAGGCGACGCCGGAGGCCGCCGGCTTGCGCCACGAATTCGAGGAACTGCGCGCCGTCATGGGCGGCCTTGCCCGCGAAGATTCCGTGCGGCGGATGGAAACCCGCTGGCAGGGACTCGAGGATCGCATGCACGGTCTCGACTCCACGGCCCTGCGCGAAGAGCTCGTCTCGCTCGCCTACCGCATCGACGACATCAAGGGCCAGCTTGGCGAAATGAGCGACAGCCCGGTGATCCGGGCGCTCGAACAGAAGCTGATCACGGTGGCGAGCGCCATGGAACAGCTCGGCTCACGCATGCAGCCGAACGATTCGGTCATCGCCGAACAGTTCGCGACATTGGACGAGCGGCTGGACGAGATCAGCCGGGCGATTGCCGCCGGCAGCCGCGCCTCGTCCTCAGCCTCGATCGACCAATCCTTCCTGCAGCGGCTGGACGGTCGGATCAGCGCGCTCGCCGACCAGATCGATGCGATCAGCCGGGCGACCCATACCCGGTTCGATCCGACCGAAGCGCTGTCCGCCCGCATCGAGGCCTTGACCGGCCGCATCGAGGAACTCACCGACGAACAGGCTGCAATGCGCCTGGAGGAACGGCTCGAACAGCTTTCGCTGATCCTGGAACAGGCCCAGAAGCCTTCCCAGGACCCGGATCTTTCCGCCTATCTGGCCGATATTTCGCGCAAGATCGACGGTCTGGAGCAGGGTAGCGTCAGTGACGTGCTTGCCGAACGGCTCGACTATCTTGCCCGCCGGATCGAGGAAGTCGGTCACCAGCCGCAGGCCCAGTCGGCGATCGACGAAAACGCCTTCGGGCGGATCGAAGACCGGCTGACCGACATTGCCGCCCGGCTTGACGAGGCAACGGCGTCACCGCGCGGCGACGATGGCGCGCTTCGCAGTCTCGAAGACCAAATCGCCCATCTTTCGGTGCTGATCAGCCAGCCACAGCAAGGTGCCGGCGCCCTTCCCGCTGAATTCGAAAACCGCATGACGGCGCTCGAAAGCTATATGGCGACCAATGACGAATACATCATCGAGGCCGCCCGCCAGGCGGCCGAGACGGTGGTGGAAGCCTATTCGCGAAACGGCGTGGCGGGCGGCCCGGGCGTCGCTGCCGACATGGCGGCACTTTCGGCGCTTGCGGACGACCTTCGCCATCTTGAAGACCTGACCCGGCATTCGGACGACCGCACCCACCAGACATTCGAAGCCTTGCACGGCACACTGGTGCAGATCGCCGACCGCCTGGACGGCATGGAAGAACGGCTTGTTGCCTCCGCGCATGCGGAGCGCGATCGCCATCATGAAGAACCGGCTCGTTACGAAACCCGCCCTGCCCCGGCCATGCCGGCGGCCGCGCAGCTTTCCGTCGCGGCAGCCGAAGAGCTGATGCGCTACGAGCTGGCTGAGGCCGAGGCGGACGAACAGCCGGCAGCGGCCTTCGGTCACCGTGCAAAAGCCCCGGAAGAAGCGCCGTCCGACGAAACGGTGCTTCGCGCCGACTATGCCGACACGAAAACCGCCACAAAGGACAATCCCACCCGGGAGAAGGCCGCCAAGTCCAGCCTTCTGACCGAGCTTTCGCGCCGCTTCCTGCCGGGCGGCAAGGCCGAGGCGCCGAAGGGTGGCCGAACCGTCATCGAGCCGACGCCGCCACTCGACCCCTCCGACGTGCTGCCGGCGGATCGCGAAAACGACCTCCTGGAGCCCGGCTCCGGCGCACCCGACGTCAAGAAGATCCTCGAGCGGGTTCGCGCCAGCCAGGTCGCCGGTGAATTCGACACCGACCGGACGAGCGCCGCGGAACGCGCCGACTATATCGCGGCCGCCCGCCGCGCCGCCAAGGCCGCTGCCCAGGAAATCGATCCTTCGCAGGGCGGTTCGCCCTCCAAGGATTTGCGCAAAGCCGCCAAGGCTTCCGCCAACAAGGGTTTCGGCGCGATGCTTTCGCAGCATCGCCGTCCGATCCTGATGGCCGTCGGCGCCGTGCTTCTGGTGCTGATGGCGATGCCGCTCGCCAAGACGCTGACAAGCGGCACGAAGGCTCCCGCAGCGCCTTCCCCGACGATCGAGACCCCTGCCCGGCCGGCCGCACCGGCCAATATGAGCGGCAGCAACGGGATCCCGACCGTCGAGGATCAGGCGGCGACCGACGGCGCCGAAAGCGACGCGGATATCGCCGCCGCGCCGACGCGACCCGTCGAACAAGCGCCAGCCCCGGCGATGGCCAGCCATCTTACCGATCCGCGCCCGGCGACGGGCCAGCCCTCCGCGATGGAACCGGCCGGCAACCCGCTTCCGGCCCAGAACAGCTTCGCCGCCGTGCCCAAGGCCGATGCTCCGGCCGCGATCGTGGTGCCGGTCGGCATCGAACCGAAATCGCTTGCCGACGCGGCCGCTGCCGGCGACGCGAACGCGCTTTTCGAGATCGGCGCTCGTTTCACCGACGGAAAGGGCGTCAAGAGCGACCTCTCGGAGGCCGCCAACTGGTACAAGCTCGCCGCCGACCGCGGCCTGGCGCCGGCGCAGTACCGGCTCGCCAACCTCTTCGAAAAGGGCACGGGCGTTTCCCGAGACCTGACCAAGGCGATGACCTATTACAAGCAGGCCGCCGAGGCCGGCAATGCCAGCGCCATGCACAATCTCGCAGTGCTCCAGGCGTCGGGTGCCGCCGGCCAGCCGGACTATGCCGCGGCCGTCTCCTGGTTCGCCAAGGCCGCCGACTTCGGCGTCGCCGACAGCCAGTTCAACCTCGCCATCCTGCTTGCCCGCGGCAACGGCGTGAAGCAGGATCTCGAGGAGTCCTACAAGTGGTTCGCGGTCGCGGCCAAGGGAGGCGACAAGGACGCCGCCCAGAAGCGCGACGAAGTGGCCAACGCCATGCGCAAGGAACAGCTCGAAAGCGCCCGCGCCAAGGTCGACCAGTGGAAGGTGAAGCCGCTCGATCCGAAGGTCAACTCGATCAATCTCCCGGATGAATGGGCATCCGGCAAGCCGCTCACCACGGCTTCGATCGACATGGAAAAGGCGATCCGCAACATCCAGGCGATCCTCAACAAGAGCGGTTTCGACGCCGGCACCGCCGACGGCAAGATGGGCGCCAAGACCGTGACCGCCATCAAGGCCTTCCAGACTTCGGTCGGCCAGGAGCCGAACGGCAAGATCACCGACGCGTTGGTCAAGGAACTGCTGGCCAAGAACAAGTAAGTCTACTTACCCGACCGGGATCGGGGAGTTGCGCGATATTAATCACGCCATCACAAAAACAGTAAAATTGCCGCATTATCCGGCACTTGCGAATTGACTTGCGGCAGCGCCCGGGCGCATGACGGGTGACACCCTTCATGCCCTGTTCACACGGCATGTGAGATCACGTTCCCATCGCCGCAACGGGCGGACAACCACATCGCGAACCGCCCGCGAGGGCGTCGCGTTTTGCCGTGTCGAGGTTCTGCCGTGACTGTCTACCTGCCGATCGCAGAGCTGTCGGTGAACATCTTCATCATTCTGGGCATGGGCGCGGCCGTGGGCTTTCTCTCGGGCATGTTCGGCGTCGGCGGCGGCTTCCTGATAACGCCGCTGCTGATCTTCTACAACATTCCGCCGGTGGTGGCGGTCGCGACCGGCGCCAACCAGGTCGTCGCCTCGTCGATTTCCGGCGCGATCACCCATTTCAGGCGCGGCACGCTCGACATGAAACTCGGTTCGGTCCTGCTTGTCGGCGGGCTTGCAGGCGCGACGGCGGGTGTCTGGGTCTTCTCGTGGCTGAGGCGTATCGGACAGCTCGACCTGTTCATCTCGTTGCTCTACGTCGTGCTGCTGAGCTCGATCGGGGCGCTGATGCTGCAGGAAAGCGTCCGGGCGATGCGCCGGGCGAAGAACAACAATCCGCTGCCGATCAAGCGTCCCGGCCAGCACAACTGGGTGCACCGGCTGCCGCTCAAGATGCGGTTCAAGAAATCGAGGATCTATCTTTCCGCCGTCCCGATCGTCGGGCTTGGCTTCGGCATCGGCGTGCTAACCTCGATCATGGGCGTGGGCGGCGGCTTCATCATGGTGCCGGCGATGATCTATCTCCTGCGCATCCCGACCAACGTGGTCGTCGGCACCTCGCTGTTTCAGATCATTTTCGTGACCGCCTATACGACGATGGTGCAGGCGGCGACCAACTATTCCGTCGACATCGTGCTGGCGACGATCCTGATGGTGGCGGGCGTGATCGGCGCGCAATACGGGGTTCGCGTCGGGCAGAAGTTGCGCGGCGAACAGCTGCGCGCGCTCCTGGCGCTGCTCGTGCTTGCGGTCGGCATTCGTCTGGCGGTCGGGCTGATCGTCACGCCGGACGACGTCTATTCGGTCGCGGTCGGGGGGATGTCCTACTGATGCGCCGTTTTCTCCGCACCGCCCTCCTGCTGCCGCTCCTGGCGCTCGCCTTCCCGGTCGAGGCGCAGGTGCCGTTCGGGCAGGCATCGGGCGTGAAAGAAGGGCTGGAGATCGGCACTTCGACCAGCGAAATCGCCATCGCCTCGGATTTCCGCGGCGCCGACCTGACGATCTTCGGGGCGCTCACCAATGCCGACGAGCTGTTCCTGGCGATCGGCCAATACGACGTGGTGGTGACGCTCGAAGGGCCGAAGGACTATGCGACGGTGCGCAAGAAGGAGCGCGTCTTCGGGATCTGGATGAATACCGAGGGGCTGACCTTCGAACAGGTGCCGGAAAGTTACTCGCTCGCCAGCACCAGGATGATCGACAGCATCGACGAGGCGCCAAGCCTCAACAATATCGGGGTCGGCATCGACCACCTGGCGCTGAACCCGGTCGGCTACATCCCCGATTCCGGCATGATCGGCGAGTTCCGCGACGCTTATCGGCGCCTGAAGCTGTCGAACGGGCTTTATCAGCGCGACACGAGCGGCGTGCGCTTCGTCTCGTCGAGCCTGTTTCGCGCTTCGCTGAAACTGCCGGCCAATATCCCGGACGGGATGCACATGGTGCGCGCCTACCTGTTCAAGAGCGGCCAGCTGATCAACCAGCGGGAAATGCCGCTGCGGGTGGTCAAGACCGGCATCGAACAGGCGATCACCGACGCCGCCCACGACCGGCCGCTCGCCTACGGTTTCCTCTGCGTGCTGATCGCGATCATCACCGGCTGGGGCGCCAGCATCGTCTTCCGCAAGGACTGATCATTCCGCCGCATCGGCCGCCGCCGCGTTGCGGGCGACGACTTCGAGATAGGCGGCGCGCAGGCGGTCGAACACGGAAGGTTTGCCCGGATCGCGCGGCGCATGCAGATGCAGGACGCGCAGTTCGGCCATGAACTCCTCCCACAGCGGCCGACCACCCTCCTCCAGCAGTTGCGCGCGGATCGACAGCTCTTCGGACACCGGCATGAAACGGCGGCCCCAGGCGCCCATTTCCGCAAAGATCGGCACCAGGCGGATCGACATCTCCGTGAGACTATAGATCCCCTTCTGCTTGTGGCTGGGGTCGTCCTCGCGGGAAAGCAGGCCCCGCTCGACCAGCCGCTTCAGCCGGTCGGCAAGGATGTTGGACGCGATGCCTTCCTCGGAATTCTGCAGCAGTTCGCGAAAGTGACGGCGATTGCCGAACATGATGTCGCGGATGACGATCAGGCTCCAGCGGTCTCCCAGAACCTCCAGCGTCAGATTGATCGGGCAACCCGACCGATACGTGTCGTTCATTTTTTTCTCCAATACCGCTTGCATTCTACAATCAGTTTAGTTAGCTTTCAACTGCTTGTTTTTTGCAACTGGTTTAAACGCGATGGAGGATGACATGAGAAAGCTGGTGGTCTGGAACCTGATGAGCCTCGACGGTTATTTCGAGGGGGAGAAGCCGTGGGATCTCGCCTTCCACAACTATGCCTGGGGGCCGGAACTGGAAAAGCTCTCCGAACAGTTCGGCGAGGAAGGTGACCTCCTGGTGTTCGGCCGCAAGACCTACGAGGGCATGGCGGCCTATTGGCCGACCGCCGACGAAGGCAGCAAGGTCAAGAACTACATGAACAATATCGCCAAGATCGCCGTGTCGAAGACGATCAAGGACGCCCCTTGGAACAATAGTCGGGTTGTCGCCGATCCGGTTGCCGAGCTCACCAGGCTGAAAGGCGAGGGCGGCAAGACGATCTTCATCTTCGGCAGCGCCGAACTTGTGGCCTCGCTGATGAAAGAAGGCCTCATCGATGAATATAGACTGTGCATCGCGCCGGTGCTTCTCGGTTCTGGCAACCCGCTCTTCAAGAAGGCCGAACAGCAGACCGAGCTCAAGCTGCTGAGCTCGAATGCGGCGGCCAACGGCGCCGTGATCCTGACTTACGCGGTGGGCAAGGCGGCCTGACGTCGCAGGCGATGGACCGGCTGCGCTGCGCGGCCGGATCTTCACATCTGCGCCGCCTTCTCCCTTCGGCTAATTGCGCCTTACCGAGCGCGATATATGGTCGCCGTTCCAGGGAGAAGGACGATGACCGATACGGACTGCAAAGCACCTGCGGAGCGGGAAAACGAGGGCGACGCACTTTCGTCGCGCCCCGCCGGGGAGCCTGTCGGCATGGCCTGCCGGGACGGCATCACTCTCCACGGACACTTCTGGCAGGCACGGTCCCCGACCATCGGCAGCGTCGTCGTCAATCCGGCAACCGGGGTGCTTGCCCGTTATTACCACTATTACGCCGACTTCCTGGCGGGCGAAGGTTTCGATGTGCTGACCTACGACTATCGCGGCATCGGCCTTTCGCGGCCCGAAAGCTTGAAGGGATGCCGCTATCGCTGGCGGGAATGGGGCGAGCAGGATTTCGACGCGGCGCTGAGGTTCATGGACGTGGGCCGGCCGGGGCAACCGCTTTACGTGGTCGGCCACAGTATCGGCGGTTACCTGCCTGGGCTTTCGCCGACGGCCAACCGCGTCGACCGGATGCTGACCATGGGGGCGCAATATGCCTACTGGCCGGACTATGCCAGCGGCCATCGCCTTCGGCTGTTTCTGAAATGGCATGTGGTGATGCCGGTGCTGACTGCCGCCTTCGGCTACTTCCCAGGAAAGCGTCTCGGATGGCTGGAGGACCTGCCGGCGGGCGTGGCGAACGAATGGAGCTTTCGCGGCGCACGGATGGAAACGACCCACCCGGCAGCCGAACGAGGCGATGTGTTGCGGCGGTTCGAAGCGGTGACGGCGCCGATCCTGGCGGTGACGATGTCGGACGACGACATCGGTACGGTGTCGGCAATCCGGCGCACGCTCTGTTATTATCGCAATGCCCCGGTGACGCAGGTGTTGCTGAAGCCGGAGGATTACGGCCTGGCCGCCATTGGACATTTCAGCCTGTTCCACTCCCGGCACCGGGAAGGCTTCTGGCAGGATAGCCTTCGCTGGTTGCGGGACGGCATCAATCCCTGGCCCGGCCATGTGATGGCGTCGTAACGCCCCGGGCCTGCGGCTTGCGCTGGATCAACGAATGATCCCGGGCAGCTGCGATAATGTCACCAGATTAAAAGGAGGCACAGATGTTCAAACATGTTCTCATCCCGACCGACGGCTCTCCGCTTTCGACCAGCGCGCTGGAAAAAGCGCTCGACTTCGCACGCGAGATCGGCGCGGAAGCCACGGTTCTGGTGGTGATGGAACCGTTGCAGGTCCTGACGCTCAATCCGACCGGCATGGAAGTCGCCTACGCGGAATACGACCGCCAGAATAACGAGGCGGCCGACGGCATTCTCGTCGACGCGAAGGAAGCGGCGAAACAACGGCTGGTCGCCTGCGAAACGGTAAAGCTTGGCAGCCTCGATCCGGCGAGCACCATCGTCGAGACCGCCGGCACCTACCATTGCGACGTCATCGCCATGGCCTCGCACGGCCGCTCCGGTTTTAAGGCCTTCATGCTCGGCAGCGTGACGATGAAGGTGCTGGCGCATTCCAAGACGCCGGTGCTGGTCTATCGGTGAGATCTGGTCTACGCCGGCGCTGGCTGCGGATGTTCGTTCAAAACCGGCCGGTCATGCGGTGCTTTACACCTTCGATATTGCGGCGCACAATACTCCCTTGGCCCGGGGGACAGCGAATGATGACCGTATTTGAAGGCCTAAAAGGGGAACTCGCCGCCGGCACGACAGTCTTGGCGCTGGTCGACTACAATGTCACCGAATTTCGCGACGGCGACAGTTGCCGTTATGTCGGGCGCGTTCGCACCAAACCGTCCATTCTGCGAACTGCACTGAACTCTCCGAGCCTCCGGCTCGGCGGTCACCGCATAACCCTCAATGCGGTCGAGCATGAAGATTGGGTATCGTTTCATCTGGACAGGTTTCCCTAAGCGGAACGCTGATTGTTGGATCTGGTGAGATCGTAATCGTCGTCAGTCCAGCCTGTTCGGCGTCGTCAGGGCTGTCGATGATGGATGGCATCCGCGTCCGCGCATGGGGTAGGGCGCCTGGACAGGTTTAAACCAGGCGGTCAGCCGATCAGATTGCCGTAGCGGACCGAATAGATGCGGTCGCGGCCGAGGAGGTGCGCGACCAGGGCCTCGCGGTCGAACAGGCCGTGCATGGCACGGTGACGCAGGTCGAGGCCGCCGGCAAGCACGCCGAAGGCCGGCATGAGGAGGCGGTTTCCGTCGCTGGCGAAACACGGGCGGCGGACGGATTTTTCGCGGCGGCGGACGGTGGCCGACGGATGCAGGTGGCCGGCGATCTCGCCCTTGCTTCCCCCTGGGCCGGAAATCAGGCTCGGCTCGTGGCGGAAGACGAGGCCGCCATGAAAGAGTTCGTCGGTGCAGGTGCCGGGCAGGTCGACCGTGCCGTCCGGATCATGGTTGCCGTTGATCCAGACCCACTCGCGGCCGCGCGCCATGGTCGTGATCAGCGAACGCAGGTCGGCGGCAAGATGCTCCGATCCCTTGCGATCGTGGAAATTGTCGCCGAGCGAGACGACGATCTTTGGATCGTAGCGGGCGATGACGGCGGACAGGATGTTGAGCGTGGCGATCGTGTCGTAGGGCGGCAGCATCATGCCGCGGCGCGCAAAGGCAGCGCCCTTTTCCAGATGCAGGTCGGAGACGACGAGAATGCCGGTTTCGGGCAGGTAAAGACCTCCGAGCGGGTCGCAGACGGCGAGAACGCCGTTCACGACGATCTCTTCCGCACCGGTTGCGGCGGGCCCTCCTGAAATCGTTCGCGCCAAAGCGAGGCGGTGCATCAATTCAATGTCTTCCAGTCCAGCGTACCGCATCAGCCGAGAGCCTCCGCGATCAGTTCGTCGGCGGCTTCCTGCAGCACCGCGTCATGCGCCTCGCCCGGAACGCTCTCCTTGCCGATTTCCAGCATGATCGGAACGGCAAGTGGCGAAACGCGGTCGAGATCGCGGTGGGTGATGTGCCCCCTGATTCGCGCCAGCATATCTCCTAATCGGGCAAGATCCAAAAGACCGGATGCCGCATCCCGCCGTGTCGCCTCCAAAAGCACGTGATCCGGCTCGTGGCTGCGCAGCACGTCGTAGATGAGATCGGTCGAGACGGTGACCTGCCTTCCGGTCTTTTCCTTGCCCGGATGGCGCCGCTCGATCAAGCCGGAAATCACGGCGCAATTGCGGAAGGTGCGTTTGAGCATATACGATTCGTCGAGCCAGGCCTCGAGGTCGTCGCCGAGCATGTCCTCGTCGAAGAGGTCGGAGAGGCTCAAGGCACCGGCGCGGATCATCGCGCCGATATCGTTGAGGCCCCAGATGGCCAGCGAATAGTCGGTGGCGACGAAGCCGAGCGGGCGGGCGCCGGTCCGTTCCAGCCGGCGAGTGAGCAGCATGCCGAGCGTCTGGTGGGCGAGCCGTCCCTCGAAACAATAAGCGATCATGAAGAACCGCTTTCCGCGCGGAAAGGTCTCGATGAGAAGTTCATCCTTGGCAGGCAGCATCGAGCGTTCGCGCTGGATGTTCAGCCAGTCGCGGACCTGGTCCGGCAACACGCCCCAGCGATCGGGGTCGGCGAGCATGCCGCGCACCTGGTCGGCGAGATAGGTGGAGAGCGGAAACTTGCCGCCGGCATAGGCGGGGATTTTCGGATCCAGCGAGAAGGCGTTGGAGACGAGGCATTCGTTCTCGCGGATGCCTTCGAAGCGCAGCACCTTGCCGGCGAACAGGAAGGTATCGCCCTGCACCAGCTGTTCGAGGAAATATTCCTCGACCTTGCCGAGCGACATGCCACCCCGCCCGACCGTGCCCTTTGCCAGCCCTTGGGCATTGCGCTTCACCAGCCGGACATTGAGCTCGGTCGCCTCGACGATTGTGCCGAGGTTCAGGCGGTATTGCTGGGCGACCGCCGGATTGGAGACCCTCCAGCGGCCTTCCTTGGTCTTGCGGATCTTGGCGTAACGCTCATAGGAGCGCAGCGCATAACCGCCGGTCGCAACAAAATCGACGATGCGCTCGAACATCTCCCAGGTAAGGGTGGCATAGGGCGAGGCGCTGGTGATCTCGTCGTAGAGTTCGACCGGATCGAAGGGTTCGGCGCAGGCCATGCCGAGCACGTGCTGGGCGAGCACATCGAGCGCGCCCTCGCCGACCGGGGGCGTATCCTGGGCGCCAAGATAATTGGCATCGAGCGCCGCCTGGCACTCCATTACCTCGAAACGGTTGGCCGGCACCAGGATCGCCTTCGACGGTTCGTCCATCCTGTGGTTGGAGCGTCCGATGCGCTGGGCGAGCCGCGAGGCACCCTTCGGCGCGCCGACATGCACGACGAGATCGACATCGCCCCAGTCCATGCCGAGATCGAGGGTGGAGGTGGCGACGACGGCGCGCAACTTGTTGGCCGCCATGGCGGCCTCCACCTTGCGGCGCTGCCCGGCATCGAGCGAACCGTGGTGCAGCGCGATCGGCAGGTTGTCCTCGTTGATCGTCCACAGCGTCTGGAACAGCAGTTCCGCCTGGAAGCGGGTATTGACGAAGATCAGCGTCGTCTTGTGGCGCTTGATCTCCTCATAGACCTCGGGGATCGCGTAGGTCGAGACATGGCCGGACCAGGGGATGCGGTCCTCGGTGCGCATGATGGTGATATCGGGTGCCGCGCCGCCTGTGACATGCACGAGGCCGGCGGGCGCGGTCGGGTGTTCACCCTGGGGCACCAGCCAGCGCTGCAGGTCCATGGGATCGGAGACGGTGGCCGAGAGGCCGATCGTGCGCATGTGGGGCGCATGCCGGCGGATGCGCGCAAGGCCAAGCGACAGGAGGTGGCCGCGCTTGGAGGTGACCAGCGAATGCAGTTCGTCGAGGACCACGTATTTCAGGTCCTTGAAGAAACGTTCGGCCTCCTTGTTGGCCAGCAGCAGCGCCACCTGTTCCGGCGTGGTCAGCAGGATGTCCGGCGGGTTTAGCTTCTGGCGCTGGCGTTTGGCCTGCGGCGTGTCGCCGGTGCGGTTTTCGATCGAGATGTCGAGGCCCATTTCGAAGACGGGCTTCATCAGGTTGCGCTCGATATCGACCGCGAGCGCCTTCAGGGGCGAGATGTAGAGCGTGTGGATGCCGGTGAAGGCGGAGCCCGGCGCGATCCTGCCGCGGCGGGTGAGGTCGGTCAGCGACGGCAGGAAACCGGCAAGTGTCTTGCCCGCACCGGTGGGCGCGATCAGCAGCATGTTTTCGCCCGATGTGGAGCGCGACAGCAATTCCAGCTGGTGGGCGCGCGGCTGCCAGCCCTTCTCCGCGAACCATTTCTGGAACGGCCGGGGCAGAAGCGCGGCGTCACGGCCGGTAGAGGAGGTTTCGACGATATCCACGCCGCTAAGTTAAGAGAAACCGCGCGAAAAAGAAGGGGCTTGACGCCGGCGCGATAATCGTGGATAAATTTTATCCACGATATGGAGATGAGCGATGAAACTCGGCGACGGTGTCGAACAGGCGATCCACAGCATCAGCATGATGTCCAGCCTTACCGAAGGCGGGGTCCTGTCGGCCGCGGCGTTGGCGGAATTCCACGGGGTTTCGACCAGCTACCTGCTGAAACATCTCCAGGCGCTTTCGGGCGCCAGGCTGGTGGAAACGGTGCCGGGTCCGAAGGGCGGATACCGGCTCGCGAAGAAGCCGGCTGAGATCACGCTTCTCGATATCGTGCTTGCCGTCGAAGGACCGGCGCCAGCCTTCCGCTGCGCCGATATCCGCCAGCGGGGCCCTAACCCGCTGCCGGGTCGGTATTTCACCAAACCCTGCGGCATCAACGCCGCGATGCTGAAGGCCGAAAAGGCCTATCGCGCCGAGCTCGCCAAGGTGACGATCGCCGACATCCTGGCCGACCTCAACGCAACCGACGACGGCGGCATCGCCGCGCGCGGCTGCGCCTTCCTGGAAATCAATGAACGCAGAACCGCCCGGTAAGGGCTATAGGCACGCCGAAGGTGGCCACAACTCAAGGAGAAGACCCATGCAGCCTCGTCTGAATTTCGCCAACGCTTCCGAGGACGCCTATAAGGCCGTTCTGGCCCTGGAAACCTATGTTCAGAAATCAGGCCTCGAACGCCGCTTCATCCATCTGATCAAGCTCAGGGCCTCGATCATCAATCACTGCGCCTATTGCATCGACATGCACGTCAAGGAAAGCCGTCACGACGGCCTCTCCGAGCAGTGGATCAACCTGATGAGCGCCTGGGAGGAATCGCCGATCTATGACGAAAAGGAGCGCGCTCTTTTGACATGGGTGGATTCGGTCACCAGGGTGGCCGAAACTCATGTCCCCGACAGCGCCTATGAGGCCCTGAAAGCGCATTTCACCGAAGAGGAAATGACCAAGATTACAGTCGCGATCGGCGCCATCAATGTCTGGAACCGGCTCTGCGTCGGCTTCCGCGCGATGCACCCGATCGACAAGCCGGCCAGCAGAGCTGCCTGATTGGGGGCCCTCTGGTCAAAGCTTCCGCCTCAATCACCGCGCGACGATATACCGGTCGGAGCGGTGATTGATGGCCAGCACGAGATTGAGCACGACGGCGCCGAGCACCGACCAAGCGACGGTGATGGGCGAAACCACGGCAAAAGCGCAGAGCATGACGCAGAGATCGAAGGCGAGCTGGATGAGGCCTGCCTGGATGCCGAAGCGCTCCTGGATATAGATTGCCAGGATGCCGACCCCGCCGAGCGAGGCGCGGTGGCGATAAAGCCCGAGCAGGCCGTAACCGAGCACCAGGCCGCCGAGCAGGGCTGCCCAGAACGGGTGCAGGTACTGGATCAGGAAGAAATGGCTCTCCAGTTCGGTGATCACCGAGACCAGCGCGATGGCGATGAAGGTCTTCAGCGAGAAGGCGAGGCCGAGGCGCTTGAACGACAGGTAGTAGAACGGCAGGTTGACGATGAAGAACAGCAGGCCGAACGAGATCCCGAACGCATAATGCAGCAGGAAGGCGACGCCCGCCGTGCCGCCGGTCAGAAGACCGACCTCGTTTAAGAAATAGAAGCCGAGCGCCGACACCATGGCGCCGATGAAGAGGCCTTGCCCATCTTCCAGCAGCGTGTGTTGTGCCGGATCGGCGCTGTAAAATCCGAGACCGCGCCTCTGCTGCTCAGCCAATTTGAACCCCTCAGGTTTTCGGTGATACTGCGCTGCAATAAAACCGTCGGCAAGGGTCTTCAAGTGTTCATCGGCGGGCGCGGAAAAAAGCAAGAAACGGCGGGTTCAGCTGCGCTTTTTCGACAGAAACAGAATGCCGCGGATGGGTTTTCCGGCATCCATGCGAATGACGGTGTTTTCCACCTTGAGCAGATCGAAGCCGAAGCGGGAAAGCAGCGCGCGGATATAAGCCTCGCAATGGGCGTAACGCAGGGAATCCCGCAACACAAAACCCTCTCCCTCGCCCGCATCCTCGACCGAGAATGCGAAAAGACCAGCCGGCGACAACAGCTCAAGCACCAGCGGAAAGACGGTTTCGAGCGAGCCCAGATACATCAGCACGTCGGCCGCCGAGACCAGATCGGCGCGGTGGACCGCCAGCTCGCCGAACAGGCCGGTATCGTGCGATGCGAGGCTGAGATCGGACTGGCCGAGATGGTCGTAGAGGCCCTTGGCCTGCGCCTTCGCCAGCATGTTGAGCGAAAGGTCGAAACCTTCGAGGCGCCCCGTCCCCCCACGGATTTCGGCACCGAACAGGCCGGTGCCGCAGCCGAGATCGATCGTATTGCGGAAAGGCCCGTGCGGCATGACCAGCGCCGCCAGCTTGGCGGGCACGCAATAGCCCAGCTTTTCGACGAGCGCCGTGTCGAACCGGTCGGCATAGTCGTCGAACAGGCCTTCGACATATCGGCTCGGCGGCCGGTCGGGCATCTGCTCGGCGCCGATCAGCGCGAGTTTCAGGCGGGCCCCAAACACATCGTCTG
Organism: Neorhizobium sp. T6_25; assembly: GCF_002968555.1. Lineage (NCBI taxonomy): Bacteria > Pseudomonadati > Pseudomonadota > Alphaproteobacteria > Hyphomicrobiales > Rhizobiaceae > Neorhizobium > Neorhizobium sp. T6_25. Next base: position 60,374 of record NZ_PVBL01000028.1, on the reverse strand, counting down.
GCCGCAGGGCCAAGGTCTGGCGGTAGGCGTCCGCTGCCGTGCCGAGACCGGCCTCGTCGCGATATTCGCCGAGCCGGAACCAGCCGGCGGCCCAGCCGGGTGCCAGTTCCAGCGCCTGTTCGATCAGCTCGGCCGCAGCCGCGAAATCTCCGCCCTCCGCCAGCATGCGGGCGTAATCGGCGCGGCGATCGGCGGTGGCATCGCCCGAGGAGAATTGGCTGGAAAACGGGCTGGGCGGCATGGATGATCCTCGGAGGTGGAGGTTCTTTGCCGAAGCCACAAAAAAACTCAAGTTCTATCTGAGGGGAAACGCTTGCGGTGGCAACGGCTGCCGATTATCTCTCATGGGCAATTCGGAGAAGGACAGGATGGCGGACGGGGTCAACAAGTTCCTGGGCGATACGCCAGGTCGCACGATCATCAAGCTGATCGTGGTGTGCCTGGTGGTGGGTTTCGTGCTGGCATTCTTCGGCTTCACGCCGGACAATATCGTCGACACGATCCGCTACTGGTTCCTGGACCTCTGGTATAACGGGTTCCGGGCGCTCGGCCGGGTCGGCAATTATCTTGTGCTCGGCGCGATCATCGTCATCCCGATCTTCGTCATCCTGCGCCTGATGAGCTACCGCCGCTGACATGACTTCACTGATCAAACCTTCACGGCGGGACCTCCTCGTCTTTTCCGGCATGGCGCTGGTGCTTGCCGGCTGCTCCACCACATCAGTCCTGACCCCGACTGCCGGCGCCGAGGACGAGACCCAGGCAGCCCTTGCGATGGTCAACAGGCTGCGGCAGAACCGCGGCCTGTCTGCGCTGACGCTCGACATGCCGGCGCGCAAGGCAGCCGCCCGACAGGCGGTTCGCATGGCGAAAGCCAATGAGATGAAACACCTGATCGGTTTCGGCGACAGTTTCGGCGCCCGGATGAAGAGCAGCGACGTGGCGCTGCCGGCGGCGGAAAACATTGCCAGCGGGCAGGATACGGTCGCCGCCGCAGTGCATGCCTGGATCGATTCGCCCAAACATCTCGAAAACATGCTCGGCTCCTACCGGGGGCTTGGGGTTGCCATGGCACGGACCTCGGTTGGCGCCCGGCCCTATTGGGCCATGGTCCTTTCCGGCTGACCCATGGAGAGCGGGGGGCGTAACCACGAGACCGGGGTGGCCAGGCCGTTCGACGTGACGCACCGGCTGGTGCTCGGGATTGCCATTCCGATGACGCTCGGCTTCCTGACGACGCCGCTGCTCGGCCTCACCGATACGGCGGTGGTCGGGCAACTGGGCCAGGCGGAAGCGCTTGCGGGTCTGGCGATCGGCGCTATCCTCTTCGACCTCATCTATGGCAGCCTCAGCTTTTTCCGCACCTCGACCACCGGGCTGGTGGCGCAGGCCTTCGGCCGCGGCGACCGCCGGGAACAGCAGGCGGTGTTTTGGCGAGCCTTTCTGAGCGCGCTCGGCCTTGGAGTGATCATGCTGGCGTTCTCGCCACTGATCCTTCGATACGCGCCGGACCTGATGACCAGCGACCCGACCGTTGCCGAGGTGACGCGGCACTATTTCGGTATCCGGGTGCTGACGAGCCCGGCAACCTTCGCCAATTTCGCCATCCTCGGCTATGTGCTCGGGCGCGGCCAGGGCATGCTCGGGCTGACGCTGCAGATCATCCTCAACGGCACCAATATCGTGCTCGCCATCCTGTTCGGCCTGGTGTTGGGCTGGGGTGTGGCGGGCGTCGCCTGGGCGACCGCGGCGGCGGAAGTGACCGCCGTGGTGATCGGCCTCGTCATCGTCAGCCGACAATTCTCCGCCGGCGACCGGCCGACGCGGGCGGACATTTTAGACGCCGCCAAGCTGCGCCAACTCTTCCAGCTCAATGCCGACATCCTGATCCGCTCGCTGATATTGAACGGCGCGTTTGCGGTACTGACCCGCGTCGGGTCGAGCTTCGGGGCGGTGACGCTGGCGGCCAACGCGGTGCTGATGAACATCTTCATGCTCTCGGCCTTCTTCCTCGACGGGCTGGCGGGTGCCGCCGAACAGCTCGCCGGCCGGGCGGTGGGCGCCCAGTACCGACCGTCCTTCGATCGGGCGCTGAAGCTGACTGGCCTCTGGTCTTTCGTGATGGCGGGCGTGGTCGGGCTATTCTTCATCGGCTTCGGCCAGCCGATCATCCAGCTTCTGACCACGTCGGAAGCGGTGCGGCAGGAAGCCTATGTCTATCTCGGCTGGGCGGCGGTGACGGGGCTCACCGGCGCGCTCGCCTTCCAGATGGACGGCGTGTTCATCGGCGCCACCTGGTCGCGCGAGATGCGCAACATGATGCTCGTCTCATTTGCGGGCTATTGCGTCAGCCTCGCCGTGCTCGTGCCGATGATGGGCAATCATGGGCTCTGGCTGTCGCTCAACCTGTTCCTGTTGATGCGCGGCTTCTTCCTGGCGGCCATGGTGCCGCGCAAGGCGCGTCAGAGTTTTGTCCCGGCCCATTGATCGAGGCGGGTGTCCCGCAACTCGCGGACCGAGGAGACTTTTTCCCGATCGAGAAGGCCCGAAAAACCCTTGACGATCGTCGCCGGCAGGCCAGGCCCCTCATAGACCATGCAGGAATAGAGCTGCACGAGGTCGGCACCAGCGCGGATCTTTTCCAGCGCATCCGCCGCGCTCGAGACGCCACCGACGCCGATAACGGCGAGGTCCGGGCCGACGCGCTTGCGCACTTTTGCAAGGACCGCGGTCGAGCGCTTGAAGAGCGGGGCGCCGGAAAGACCGCCCGCTTCCTTCGCCTGGGCCAGGTCCTTCAGTCCATCTCGGGCGAGCGTCGTGTTGGAGACGATCAGCCCGTCGAGCGGATGCGCGGTCGCCTCGGCCGCGATATCGTCCAGGCCCTCCTCCGTCAGATCGGGTGCGATCTTCAGGAAGACCGGAACGGTCCGGCCGTGGCGCAGCGCCTCTTCGGCGCGAGTGGCCAGCACGGCGTCAAGCAGCGCCTTCAGGCTGTCGCGCGCCTGCAGATCCCGCAGGCCCGGCGTATTGGGCGAGGAGATGTTGACGGTGAAATAGGTAGCGAGTGCGTAGAATTTTCGGATGCCGGCGACGTAGTCGGCAACCCGATCGGCCGCATCCTTGTTGGCGCCGATATTGACGCCGACGATGCCCGGCGCGTTGCGCCGCGCGGTCAGGCGCGTGAACGCCGCCTCATGGCCCTCGTTGTTGAAGCCGAGCCGATTGATGACGCCGCGGTCCTCCACCAGGCGGAAGATGCGCGGCTTGTCGTTGCCCGTCTGGGCCTTCGGCGTCACCGTGCCGATTTCCGTAAAACCGAAGCCGAGCTTCAGCATCGCATCCGGCACCTCGGCATTCTTGTCATAACCGGCCGCAAGCCCTATCGGGTTCGGAAACCGAATGCCGGCGACAGTCTGGGCAAGCCGCGGATCGAGGGCCAAGCGGCAGGCGGGCACGAGGCCGGTTTTGAGAGCGGCGATCGACAGGCCGTGCGCAGTTTCCGGATCGAAAACGAAAAGGCTGCGCGAGGCAACTCCTGCAAAGGGGCCGATCATGGCATTTTCTCCGGAAAGGCATGCAGGCCATCGACGCCGATCAGCAGCGGCATTTCCCAAAGGACGGCCGAAACAGGCAGGGTGCCATAAAGATGCGGGAAAAGATCGCCGCCGCGGGAGGCTTCGTATTTCAGCGCCTCGCCGAGACTGGGCGCATTGACCGCGACCAGCATCAGGCCGGCGACGCCGGCAAAATGCAGCCTTGCGGTCTCCTTCGCCTGCGTGCCGGTTGAAAAATGGATATAGCCGTCCTTGAGGTCGATTTCGGCGCCTTCGAAGACACCTTTTTGCTTTGCCTGGCGCCAGAGCGTTTCCGGCACGATCTTGTACACTATATCCGTCATCATCAACTCTCGGGGACCTGCTATCCTCCGACCGTTTGCCGCAAAGCCCGGCGCTTGTCCACCGTTACAGCAGGAGGACCACGATATGAAAGTGCTCGCATTGATGACTTGCGTACTGCTCTTGCCCGTTGCCGCCTCGGCGCAACAAGCGCAGACGAACCGTTTCCAGCTTCAGCGCACCGAGACTGGCATCGTTCGGCTCGATACCGAAACCGGCGCGATGACGCTTTGCCGCGACGAGAACGGCACGCTTGCCTGCCGCATGCAGCCCGACGAGAGGGCAGCCTACGAACAGGAGCTCGACCGGCTGGCCAAACGCGTCACCGCGCTCGAGGAGCGGCTCAGCAACATTCCGCCGGACGCCTTGCCGAAGGCGCTGCCGAGCGATGCGGAAGTTGACCGCTCGCTGTCGATCATGGAGAAGTTCATGCGGCGCTTCATGGCGATCGTCGGTGAGTTTGCGGACGAGCGGGAAGCCGATAAACCACAACCCAATCGTACGTGATCTCCCGCACTTGTTTCGGGTCTTGGAGAGGTTTACAACTTTCTAAGATTCATTGGCACGACTATGCTCTTGGGAGGGGGCGTGGACATGCAGACACTCACGATCATCATAGCAGACGACCATCCGCTGTTTCGCGGCGCGCTCAGCCATTCCGTGCGGGGCATTGGCGAAGAACTCGTGATCATCGAGGCCGGCGATTTCGAGGCAGCGCGGCGCGCAGCCGAAGACAATCCCGATGTCGACCTTATGCTGCTCGACCTTGCCATGCCGGGCGTCAGCGGCTTTTCAGGACTGATGTCGCTGCGCGCCGAATTTTCCGGCCTGCCGATCGTCATCGTCTCGGCCAGCGACGATTGCGCCACCATCCGCAGGGCGCTGGAACTCGGCGCTTCCGGCTTCATCTCGAAATCCTCCGGGCTCGACGATATCCGCGCCGGCATCCAGACGGTGCTGGAAGGCGGCATCTGGGCGCCGAAAGACTACCTCGCCGGACCGGAAGAAGATTCGGGCCTCACCGAGATCATCGAACGGCTGAAGACGCTGACGCCGCAGCAGAACCGGGTACTCTCCATGCTCGGCGAAGGACTGCTCAACAAGCAGATCGCCTATGAACTCGGCGTCTCCGAGGCGACCATCAAGGCGCATGTCTCGGCAATCCTCCTCAAGCTCAATGTCGACAGCCGCACCCAGGCGGTGATCAAGCTCGGCAAGATCAACATGGCGCTGGTGGCCTGACACGGGGCTACGACTGGAACAGGATTTTATTCCTCTCGTCCCTTTACGCGAGGCGGAGGTTCCGTTAAAATTCGGGGTGCGCGCGAGCCGGCAACCCGCTGGAGCGAGGCGTTCAAGAGTCCGGTCGACAAAAGTCGGACCGGTAGGGTTCTGATCGAGAGGTTCGCAGAGCGCTGGATTGTCCGGCCTTGTCTCGCGCACCGGTCACGGGTACGGACGACGATGCTGTCACATGATACGATCTGGAGCGCGATCGATACGCTCGCCCAACGCCACCAGCTAACGCCTTCCGGGCTGGCGCGACGCGCCGGCCTCGATCCCACCTCGTTCAACAAGTCGAAACGGCTCGGGCCGGACGGTCGGCTGCGTTGGCCGTCAACGGAATCAATCGCCAAGGTGCTCGAGGCAACGGGCGCCACGATCGACCAGTTCATGAGCTACCTCCCCGCCGTTCCGGGCCGGTCCTCGATCCCGGAAGGTAATTTCCCGCCGCAGAACGGCTCCATCCCGCTGCTCGGTTTTGCGCAGGCCGGCGCCGGCGGCTTTTTCGACGATGGCGGATTTCCGGCCGGCCAAGGTTGGGACGTGGTGGAGTTTCCGGTCGATCCGTCCCGCAAGGCCGGCGTCTATGCGCTGGAAGTCCAAGGCGAATCGATGATGCCGCTTTATCGCGACGGCGACGTGCTGATCGTCGAGCCCGGCGCCCAGGCGCGCCGCGGCGACCGCGTGGTCCTCAAGACCAAGGAGGGCGAGGTGATGGCAAAAGTGCTCGCCCGCCAGAGCGCCCGGACGGTGGAGCTGGTCTCCCTCAATCCGGAACATCCGAGCCGCACCTTCGACCTGTCCGACGTGGAGTGGATCGCCCGCATCATCTGGGCGAGCCAGTGAGTAAGTGCGTCGGAAACTGCTCCTACCCAGCCATCAATAAAGCCCGTTCGGGAAATAGCGCAGGTAGATATCCTGCAGCCGGCCGTTGCGCGACAGGACGCCGAGCGCCTGGTCGAAGGCGGCAGTCAGGAGCGGGTCGTTCTTGCGGAGCATGATCGACAGGCCTTCGCCGAGGAATTTCTCCGAGAGATAGGGGCCGTCGAAGAGGGCGCAGCATTTCGCCGACCCTTCGCCCGCTACCCAGAAGGGTAGTCTCAGGCCATCTGAAAAGGCGGCATCCACCTTGCCCGTCTTCAGGGCCTCCAGCACCGCCTCGTAGTTGTCGAACGGGGTGGCTGCGATCTTCGGGAAAAAAGCCTTCAGCATCAGCTCATGGGCGGTACCCCTGACGACGCCGACCGGCTTGCCGGAAAGCGCTGCCGCGGTATCGCCGTCGATCCTGGCCTTCAGGTTGCGGGCGAAACGCGCCGGCACGCCGAGATAGGGCCGCGAAAAGGCAAATCGCTGGCGCCGCTCGGGCGTCACGGCCATGCCGGCCATGACCGCTTCGCCGGCGCCACCTTCCAGAGCCTTTTCCAGCTCGTCGAAAGGCAGTGCCTGGATCTGGCACTTCCCCTCGATCTTCAGCTCGGCGCAGATTTCGCGGGCAAGGTCGACATTGAAGCCGGCAAGCCTGCCGGTCTGGTCGGCAAAATTGAACGGCGGAAAATCGATGCTCGTCAGAATGCGAACCCGAACGACAGTGGAAAGATCAGGACGGGCGAGCCGTTCCTTGGCATCGAACATCAGGGGCAGCGGACTGCTGCCTTCGGCAGCACGAGCAGGGACCGCGGCGACAACAATCCCCGCGGTTAGAAGGCAAAGCCGCAGAAGACTGAATAGCCGCTTGATTTTTGGGGACGCGATCATGGGATGCATCTTTATGGTTCAGATCGGCAAAGGGTGCGGCACTGTCTGCGGGCGGTGTAGCAGAGACATGCGCTTGAGGGAATATCCGCTAGCAGGAGATCGCCGAAGCATCAAGGCAAGCGGTACCAAAGGAGAATGTCCCGATGTTCGAAAAAGGCCTAGCCCAGGGGGGACGAGAAGTCTCGGTGGTATCCGCAACCTTACCGTCACGACTCTCTGCGGCCGCTAGGCTCGCGTCCTGGGAGCTACGCCTTTTTAGTTAGCTCGGGTGAATTGGCTTTTGGTCTCGAAAGACGGAAAGTCGCCCTGGGCCTCATGATAAGCTAGAGGGAAGGAGCTATGACCGACATAATCCCCGTCTCGTTCGGCGCGCGCTGGCAAATTCCAGTCTGTCTCATACAGCAGAACAGGGTTAGAACTATATCGGGCCCTGCGGAAGCCATCCGCTACATGCGAACATATTTTGACGAGCAATCCCTCCCGGCCTATTCCCGGGCGTTGGATGTCTGCTTCGCCGCGCTTCGGTGCGAAACGGAACTGGATATCGCGAGAACATTCTTCTTGGCTGCCTATGAAGAAGAATTGGAAGCTCGAGGAGCATTTTCATGCTGAATGGCCTCACCTCGACCAACCCCTTTTTGTAAGGATGACGCAGCGTGGAGGATGCTTTCCACCAATGGGCTTCGCGACTTGTCCAGGCTGCGTCGCGATGCGGCTGCGCCATAGACGTCGGTGAAGACCTTATGGTGAATCCAGACTTCCGCCGCTCATAGCAGCACAGTTCCTCTTCAATCGCATTCGCCAGTGGCTCAACGATCACCGGCATCCTTCCCGTAGCGGCCGCTGTAGATGCTCGGTTTCTTTGCGCGGAACAGAAGCCAGGGATTGACCTTTCCCGGCTTGGTGAGGGTCGTCGGTATTCCTCTTGACGGATAGGAGAAACGATTTCGTTGGGCGAGCGAGATTTCGACTGGAGTGCTCTCACTTTTCATCATCGACACGATCAACAACCTCGGCAGCGACCTGATCTTCCTCGGCCTGGGCGGGGTCCGATGGTCGAGCACGAACGGTGACTGGTCGGCTGGCGCTGGATCGGCGTGCCGCTCCACTGGATGATGACCTCGGTCGCCGCCCGGCGGGCGGTGATGATCGAGCTGCGGTCAAGAGCCTTCTTCCGGAACAAGGCGCCACATCAGCCGACCGGCAAAAGAAGCTGATCCCTCAGCCAGGCGTGGCATGCCGGAACATTTCCGCTCCCCGGGCGTCAGGTAGAAGGTCCTGACAATGGAGGAGACAATGCACACCTACTACCGTTATCACGGCGGCACGCCCCTGCCCGGCGCGCTTATCATCAAGTTCTATCACTCCGGCGACGAGATCCGCGGCTTTATCCGCAAGATCGCCGAGCCCTCCGAAGACGACGCGATTTTTCCGGGAGAGGAAATGGAACCGGAAGCCGCCTTCCGGATGGCCGAGAACAAGAACCGGGGAGCAGACACGCCGCCGATCTTCGTCGAGCTTTCGGAAGGGGTTCAATGGGATCCTGCCTGGGGCAGATTGATGTGATGTCGGAGGCTGAGGCCGCGGCGCCCCGTGTCGTGCCTTCACCGCGCAATTCGAGACTGCGCGTGTGCCACCTCTTCGTGCAGCGGAGAACTGAGATAACCGGTCGCGCCGATCTGCCCCTCCCGCCAAGTCATGGTCCCCGTTAGCAGGGAGGCGAGGATGCTTCGAAGTGGACTATTCACAACGACAGACCTTCCGTCGTATCTACCCCGGCCAGGACAACGCCGCCCCGGTGCATGGCCGAGCCCAGTTGTGATCCTCGTGCTGCTCGGCGGGAAGAAAGACATACGTGGAAAATAAGCAGTCAAATATCAGGGCGGCCGCATGGATGATGACATCCATCGCATTGCTCCTGCTCATGGCCGTCTCGGGTCGTGCCGTAACCCGTGAGATCGACGTTTTTCAGGTGATGGAGATGCGCTCCGTCATCGCCTTCTTCATGCTGCTGCCGCTTGTCCATCGCGAAGGCGGCATCAAGGCGATGCGAACCGGCATCCTGCCAAGCCACATAGGCCGCAACGCTGCCCACTATGTCGGCCAGTTCGCTTGGCTGATGGGGCTTACGTTGATCCCGCTGGCGCAGGTCATTGCCATCGAGTTCACCGCCCCCATCTGGGCAGCTCTGATGGCCGCGGCATTTCTCGGGGAACGGCTGACATGGCGTAAAAGCGTGGCGATCCTGTTTGGTCTGGTCGGCGTGGCACTGATCGTGCGCCCGGGCGCAGCGGCGCTCAACCCGGGTCACCTCATCGTGCTCGGAGCAGCCTTTGTATTCGCCATATCCTTCATCACCACAAAGGCCCTGACACGTTCCGACAGCGCAACGAAGATCATCTTCTGGATGCTCGTCATTCAATCGATCATCGGAATAGTACCTGCCCTGAACGTTTGGGTTTGGCCGTCTGCAGCAACGTGGCCGTGGATCTTCCTGATCGCGTTTACAGGTACATTCGCTCATTATTGCATGGCGAAAGCATTGTTCCATGCCGACGCAACGGTGGTGATGCCGATGGACTATCTGCGCGTGCCGTTGTCGGCCCTCCTTGGTTACCTCCTATATGCCGAAGCCATCGACAGCTTTACGGCGATTGGCGCGGCGCTGATCCTCGCAGGCAACCTTTTCAACCTGCGCCGACCTAACGCCAACCGGATACAGGCCACTCCGTCCTGATGGTCGTCGGCAAAAGCTGCCCTATACCGCGTCCGGGTCGTTCTCCTTGAGCAGATCCCTGGCTGATGCCGGATCATCCGCTATGCCTGTGGGCGGTTTCATTCGCAAGTATCGTAAATAACCGCACACCCCGTCGACGGCAAAACATGCCGATCCTGCATCCTCAGTAGTCTCGAGCGCTTGCATCACGCTCAACCCGCGCGCCGACGACCGGGAACGCCTGCTCGCGCAAGGGCCATCAGCATCGGACCGACAGCGAACTCGCCTCTTTCGGTACGGCGGGTGAGATCGCACAGATAGCCGCCGGCAGAGTTGATGTGCCCTCCCCTCTCGAGAATGCAGGCAATGACGGTCGCGGCATTTTCCCTCCCCATCGCCATACACGCTTGGTCATAGGCGGTAGAACTGACCCCAAGCATGGTACGGACAACACCCGTCGCCTCCATCAGTTCGCGCCAGTTGTCGATCCTCCCGCCCGGCCCGTAGTCTGCGATCTGCGGGCAGGCCTGGAGCACGAGCCCGAGCGGGAAGGATTGCAGAGGTCTTTCGGCTAAACCGCCGTTGCGGGACGCTCTTTCCCTGGCTTGGTTACCTCCGACGGGGCCACTTAGCGGCTGGGGGTCATCCGGGAAGGGGGCGACACACGTGTTCTCCGGGCACGGTTCAGATTCATAATGGTATTTAAGGTTGGAACTCTGTTTGTGGCGCTCAATCTGAGACTCTCTGGGGTCGATTTTTTGCGTTTTTACTCGAATTTCCAATATGTTGATAATCTTGGAGCGCAACATTTCCATCTCCTCCAGAACGGGAGCGATGGTTTTGACGGTAGCGACACGCGGAATCCGCCCCGCCAGCGTTCGGAACATGTCGAGGATCGACGCCCAATCCCCGGGAACACCTTCGTCGAAGGCTGCGGCAATCAGCTTGGCGACGTCACGCCGGCAGACAGTGAGCCGGTCGCGGGCAATCCGCAGCAGTTCCCGATCGGCGACCACCTGCGCGGCCAGGCTTTCGATCTCGGCTGCACGCGCCAGAAGCGGTGCGAGGCTGAAGCCGAACGCCTCGTTGATCTCTCCAGCCCGGCTGCGACGTGCATAACGTTTCCCGTTCGGGCTATCCTTGCGCAGGATCAGACCGGCACCGATGAGAATGGCAAGATGTCGCCTGAGGGTCGCAGCCGTCATGCCACGGGCGCGGAGAGAGAGCTGGGCGTTCGAAGGGAACACGACGAGGCCCCTCGCCTCGGAAATCTCGTCCTCCGGGTAGAAGGTCAAGAGCGCATCGAGCACCGTCAAGGCACGATCGGTCACGCCCAGCGACGGCCGTGCCTCGCAGACGGCTCTGAACAGTTTCCATTTGTTAAGGATAATTCCGGGTTCGATCGTCTCGGCAAGTTGCTGATTTACCAACATGCCAAGCGACATCGCCCGCCGCCCGAAGGGCGTCGTCACATACCTACTCTCCATCTGCCTTCACTTTCGCTAAGGCAAAAGAAATCCGCACGCCCAAACGGCGCCTAAACTCTTGACAGTGATTCGAGGAAATGCGATTCTGGATTTGCTAAGATCTGAGAAGGGCTTCCACGACCATGTCGCTTGGGGGCCTTTTTCTTTTGCGGTTTACGCTCCTTTATTCTGTTGGAATTCAGCAAAGAGGCCCTGGAGCCTCTCCTGCACGAATTGGTCAAACCCCGGCGCGGCCTTGTTATCGAAAACAAAGGTTGCGCTCGATGCGTTCTTCTTGAACTGAACCGGAACTCCGGAAAGTTGCGCGTTGACGGCGGGATGCTTGGTTAATGCCGTCCTTTTGTAGGCCAGCGCTAGTGCCCGATGAAACCGCTCGTCACTTGATAGCGGCGGGGAGTTGTCCGCGGACAACTCTGCCAGAACCATATCAGATTCTACACTCTCGAGGCGCTCCCCCAATTCCAGCCAGCGCCTGCGGCCGATCTCCGGTGCCGCGCCAATGACCGTGATCAGGGCGATCGGCACCTGCCGCGTCACGATCAGCATCTTGGAGAGCGCCGCCTTATCCACACCCAACGCCGCCATGATAATATCGCGGGTAAACCCCCGTTGCTCGAGCCGCAAAGCGAAAAGCGCCCGCTCGATATAGGACAGGTTGGTTCGGGCGCTGTTTTCCTGCCCTTGGCTGACCACCAGCTGATCATCGGTGAGTTCGCGGACAACTGCCCGTACACGGATGCCAAGTTTCTTGACCGCTGCCAGCCGACGATGGCCGTAGGCAACCTGATAGCGGCCTTTCGTCTGCGGGTGGGGCCTCACCAGGATTGGCACCTGCTGGCCATGCTCGCGGATCTGCTCCACTAGCTCGTTCAACTGAACGGCGTCGATCGCCAGTCGATCTTCGACGAAGGACGCGTCGATAAGGCCAGGATCGAGCTCGACGACAATCTGGCCTTGGGCCAGCTGCCGTTCAAGATCGTTCGCCCGTTCGACCTTCTCGGTGATGTTGCCGAGCGTCTTAGTGATTCCGCCAACAGGCGCCGGATTGCGGGCCTGAGGCACAAAGCCTGCGATAGGGCGATTGTCCCTCAGGGCAGTGGGCTCGGGGCGGAGCGAGGTGGACGAGGATATCTCGATGAGGTTTTTTCGTGCCATCTACTTACTTCCTTCTCCACGTGGATCGGATATGGGCCTCGATCTCTGCATTCACCAGATTGAGCGACTCCCATGCCCGATCGTAGGTGCCACGGACAAACAGCGACCTTTCCACTTCGTAGAGCGTTTGCTTCGTCACCCCAGCATCGGCGATGGCTGTCGATTTCAGCATTGCATTCTGAAGCATGCGGTTGCCAAAGATGGCGCGCATGAAGCCTGTCATCTGGCTTTGCGGGCCGTCATTGGGTTCAAATCTGGTGACGAGGTACCGCATCCAGTCGTAACTCGTCCGCCCCCCCGCCCTTTCGACCACGGACATAAGCTCGCTCGTCATGGTCAGGAACTGGGACATCGACATAACGTCGAGCATTTGCGGATGTACGGTGATTAACACCGACGTGGCCGCGCAGAGCGCCGACATCGTCAGGAACCCGAGCTGCGGCGGGCAATCGACGACCACGACATCATAGAGGCTTTCGATCTCGGTAAGCGCCTGGCCGATCCGGGCGAAGAACATCGTTTCCGCAGTTCCGGATGCCATTGCCTTCGGGGTCTCGTGCTCGAACTCCATGAGCTCAAGATTGCCAGGGATCAGGTGGAGATGGGGGGTGTAGGTCGCGCGCACGATATCGGCGATCGGCCGTGGATCTTCATACCGGATCGCGCCGTAGAGCGTCTCTGCCTCGCCGACGTCGAGTTCCGGCTGATGGCCGAACAGGGCCGAAAGGGAAGCCTGTGGGTCGAGATCGACCGCCAGGACGCGGTAGCCTCTCAAGGCCAGATATTGCGCCAGATGCGCGGCAGTGGTCGTCTTGCCCGAGCCGCCCTTGAAGTTCATCACCGACACGATCTGAAGCTTGTCGGCGCCCTTGCGGGCCGGGACGTATTTCGGCGTCCCGTTGCGTTCGTCGAGAACCCGGCGGATCCGATCCATATCTTCCGCACCATAAAGGCGCCGGCCATTGGCAAGCGGGTCCGGGCCGTGCCCCTCGGCTGCGACCTGCCTGAGATAACCCTCGCCGATGCCAATGAAAGCCGCAGCCTCGGCAGGCGAAAAGAGCCGCATCGTCTTTTGGGAAAGAGGCGGGAAGATTTTGGCCTGGTGCTGCTGGAGTTGATAGGACAGCTCCAGCGCGTCTGTTGCCAGAAGGGAAGGAAGATGCTCTTGATCGTCCTGAATAACGGGACTCAGCTGCATTTGATGTTTTCCCGGTTAACTGCGCAATTTCCACAGAAAGCGCTTTAACTGCGCAGTTATATTATGCGCCGATTCGCTACCGATTGACAAACGCTTAACCAACCTGGAATTTGCCTGGCTTTCGGACAATTGCAGCCCTTGATACATCTTTGGTCGCCCTGCAACAGTGATGGGGCGGCCGGATTGGCGTGCCAGCAGTAGTCCGCGGACTACTGCTGGCATCCTCCATGCGGAAGCGTATCCCTAAAATCCGATTTCATCGGTAGTCCGCGGACAACTGCGATGCCTGCGAAAACTCGCAACGTACAGACGGTGCAGCTCAACTCACAACGCGCGGATAAGTGGCTTGATCAAGCTCGATCGTGAACGCGGCGAACGCCGAGACAACCTGTTCCTGTGATATGCCCGTGTGAATGGGGCCGGCTTTGACACCGAGCGGTTGCCATTCGGTCGAAGGCGTCGCGGACTTTGCCCCGCTCATTCGACGGTTGGAGAGGGCGGACCGGGTGAAGAATGGGGCCGGAAAGGCCCTCTCGGGATCAAGCCAAGCAGGTCCGAAGGTTCGCTCCGTTCATATTGAGGAGGAGATTGAGAGCGGGATATCCAGCAGCGGGAACGAGCGAGGAACTTGAAATCTGGAGGCACGGTTTTGGCCGTCAGCCAAAGCCGGAGCGGCCCTCGCAGCCGTGTGTGTGTGCAGACCGCATCCTCCGCCGGGCACGGGGCACATCCATGCTCGGCATGGTGAACCGCATGATTGAAAGCCGCGAAAGGCGGTTCTTCCTCCGAGAGAATGTCGCCGCTGTTGTGGAGGAAATCTGCACCGCGGGGCCTCTCAGCGCGCAGATGACCGCGTGTATTTTGATCGTCAGTCGGCTGGGGCGCGACAGGGACCGCCCTCTCGATCCCACTATTGTCGTCGCGGCCTGCTTGTGGGCGCGAACGGAGGTGGTGTCGATCATCTGGATGTCGCCGTCATCGGCGGCGGTGACGGCATCCATCATCCCGTTTCACACGCCCGCCCTTCGCCATCGTAAAAACGATTGCAGCAGGTGGTGAATGGCCCATGGCAGGCAGCAAATCGGGCCATGGTAGCGGGTCGCAGAACCACACGATGCGGTTCAACAAGCAGCAGTGTCCACGTGAGAAACGCCTCTGGACTGGTTCGGTCGAAGCGGTTGGATCACGCGCCACTCAAAGTCGGTTAGATCATTTAGGACAGAGCATGAAATGGAACTTGAGGCGACCGAACGGGTCCGGCTGCAGGTTAGCGGCGGGCTGTTACCCAGTCTCGGAATGCCTCAAGACGCGACCGAAGGTGAAGGGGGCCGCCAGCGCCACGAAGCACGTTGCCTCCGTCCAACACGTCCACGAGCCGTCTTTATGCTCTTAATTGTGCGTGCTCCGATCGAGCGTCTTGCCATCGCAGTCGGTGCCAGCGAGATCGATCGCCAACGATCAGCCGGGTTGTCAATAGTATTGATGGAAGGGCCAAAAATCGTATTCCCATTTTCCATCGCATTGCGCTTCGTACCAGCGCGCAAACAAGTCACGAACGTCCATTGCTCCACCCTATATGACAGGCATCCGGGGGAAAGAACTGACCTACCGGCTAGCGAATGCCCCGTTGATGAACGCCGAGGATCTCCTGGGTCATTTTAAATAGCTGCGGGCAGAGACCAATGCATCGACGGCTTGCGACGGGGCTCCGTTGAGGCTGTGGGCCTCTCAACACCTGAAATTTATGATCGACACACTGTGCGGTTTTTACGGCGATGGATGCCGGAAACTGCACGCATGGCTGAGAAGTAAGACGGGTCGTCCAGCGCTCAGGTCCAGGCGCAGCCTTGAAACGCGCCGATGGGCAGCTTCAGGTATCGCATGCCGTTGGCTTCCGGTTCCGGAAGCTGGCCGCCATTGATGTTGACCTGCAGCGCGTGCAGGATCAGTTTCGGCATCGGCAGGGTGCGATCCCGCCTTTCGCGAAGGGCGACGAACTCGCCCTCGCCGGGAGACTGCTTAAGATGGATGTTCTGCGTTCTCTGGTGCTCTACCGTGCTTTCCCACTGCGGCTGCCGGCCGCCGGGCTGATAGTCGTGTCCGACGAAAACCCGCGTATGTCCGGGCAGGGCCAGGATGGCCTGGATGCTTGACCACAGAGCACTTGCGCTGCCGCCCGGAAAATCCGTGCGGGCCGTGCCGCCGTCCGGCATGAACAGCGTGTCATGCACGAATACGGCGTCTCCGGCGACATAGGTGATCGACGCAAGCGTATGGCCGGGCGAATACATGACGCCCACATCGAGGTTGCCGATGGAGAAGGTTTCTCCATCGGAGAACAAGCGGTCCCACTGGCTGCCGTCGACAGGCAGGTCTGGCCAATTGTAGATCTGCGCCCAGATTTTCTGAACATCGATCACGTGAGCACCGATCGCCATCGGCGCGCCGGTCACGCTCTTCAGATAGGCAGCCGCCGAGAAGTGGTCGGCATGCGGATGAGTGTCGAGGATCCACTCCAGGCGCAGGTCGTGCCGGCGGACATGGTACAGCAGGGCATCGGCGTTATGGGTCGCCGTCGAACCGGACTTCTCATCGAAGTCGAGAACCGGATCGATGATGGCGCAGGCCCTGGTTTGCGGGTCGCTCACCACGTACTGGATCGAACAGGTACGCGGATCGAAGAATGCAGCGACGTCAGGTCTATGCATAACTGGCCTCCCGAAGATCCGGTGTACGCGGAGAAAAGATCGCCCGAGCGGGATCGAATGTATAAATTTCGGTATAGGAGGTCGCATCCCGCGCCAGTTGCGCGACAGATTGAAGAATGAATTGGACGGTCTCGTCCGAAAGCAGAACGCTCAGATTGAGCCGCGTAAAGCCCGGCTTCTCGATCTCGTTGCCGCTCAGGATTGCCTGCCTGATCCGCTCCGACGTCTCGGGATCGATCGACAGCAGCCGGTGCACATACGGGCCTGCGCAGGCGCAGCCCCCGCGGGCCTGAATGCCGAACCGGTCGCTGAGCATGCGGGTGACCAATTGTTGATGAACGTAGCCGCCCTTGCCGTCCCCGATGCGAAACGAGAATATCGGCAGGCGCGCCATCGCGGCGGAGCCCAGAAGCTCGATCTGCGGCACGTCCTGCCAGGCGGCGAGTGCCCTTTGCGTGAAGTCGTCGTTCCGCCGGCGGATTTCCTCCAAGCCGATCGCGTGCTTGACGAGGAAGACAAGTGCCGCACGAATGTCACCGACGACATTGGGCGTTCCGGATTCTTCACGGGCTTCCAGGCTGTCGCTGTAATCGTGGCAGGTGGGCGACACGAATTTGACGGTGCCGCCGCCCGGCCAGGACGGTTTGTTGGTGACGACGGCGTCATGCCGCACGATCAGCACGCCGGAAGCCCCCGGGCCACCGAGGAACTTGTGCGGCGATACCACGATCGCATCGATCTCGGCGCCCTGCACCGGCGTCATCGAGATCGGCATGTAGGGTCCGGCGCCGGCATAGTCCCAGACGATCTTGGCGCCCGCCTGTTTTGAGAGCCTGGTGACGGCGGCGACGTCGGTGGAGATGCCGGTTATGTTCGATGCGGCTGAAAACGAGCAGATTGTCATGTCGGCACCAGTGCTCTGAAGGGCCTCGTCCAGAAGGACAAGATCCGGACCGCCGCCGCTGCCTTCTGGAATTTCGACGATCTCTGCGCCGCTCTCGCGCCAGGGCAGGATGTTCGAGTGATGCTCGTAGGGTCCGACGATCACGCAAACCCGCAGACCGGCAGCGATCGCATCGGTGATGCCCAGCAGGTGGACGAGTCGATTGAGGCCAGCAGTCGCGCCGGATCCCGCAAAAATGGCGGCATGGCGGCTATCTGCTCCGCAGCATTCTTTGATGACCGACCGTGCCTCACGTCGCAGGCGGGTCATCATCCCCCCGCAATAGGAGGCTTCCGTATGGCTGTTGGCGTAATAGGGGAGAACCTCATCGAGAACAAACTGCTCGACCTGCCTGAGCGCCCGTCCCGAGGCGACGTAGTCGGCATAAACGAGATCCTTCAAGCCGAACGGCCCGTCGACCTTCGCCCTCGAACCGATCAATCCGTCTTTCAACGCGCTGATCGGATCGGCGATCTCGAGGCTGCTTCTGAACTTGCCAAGGACGGTGACGAGCTCCTTTGATGGATTGAGATCGGCCTGTTCACGCATCGTCGGTTCTCCAGACAGCAATTGACAGCGACTATAATCTCGACCACCGTCTGAAAACTTCACCTATTTTTCAGGCAACAGGCGGAAATGCGGGTCACATGATCGATAAATCCGTAAATTTTGATCATATTGATCTGAAAATCCTGACCTGCCTTCAGCGCAACGCCGCACTCTCGCAACGGGATCTGGCCGAACAGGTGGGGCTTTCGCAAAATGCCTGCTGGCGCCGGCTCCAGCGGCTCCAGTCAAGCGGCGTGGTCGGCGGTTCACGCGCCGAGGTCGATCTCGAGATGTTGGGCTTTGACCTGACGGTCATCGTGATGATCCGGACCCGTCACCATTCCAAGGAATGGTCCGAGGATTTCCGCAAGCATGTCGACCGGCTGCCGGAAGTCATCGATTTCTATCGGATAGGCGGAGACTGGGATTACCTGATCAAGGTCGTCACCCGCGGAATTTCAGGCTACGACGCCTTCTATCAAAAGCTCATCACCAATTTCGACCTGGCGACCGTGACCGGATTTTTCGCCATGGAAGCCATCATTCGCAATCGGGCCGTGGACCTAAGCCGCCTGAGGTGAACGCACGAGGCCTGTGTGGCCCATCCCCTTATCGGTCAGCTCAAGCCTCTCCTGCGTTGACGCGAATGAGGCCATATTCGCGGTTTCACCAAATACCGGTTGGGGATTGGATGCAGCGGCGCGGTCTTCCGCGACGAAAGGGGGGCGAGACGGGCAATGTATTTTAGTTAATTAGAAATTATCGATATGGTGCGACATTTTGCCCTGACGATCGAGCCGGTCGTCCCTAAGCGCCTTTGATTGGAGAGCCGCAGCATGAACCGCCCAAGCATCAAGCAAGCCCTTGTCCTGAAGCTGTCGATTATCAGTGTGTTCATGATTGGTTTATCCTATATCTCCCTCAGTACGATCTCGACGCTTAGCGCCAATGCGGAGCAGATCGGGACCTTCTGGATACAACGGCTGTTGACGGCTCGTGAGATAAAAGGTGATTTCCTCGATCTCAAGCTTGTCTATGCCAGCTACATCCTCGACGATACGGCAGAGGAGCGGAGTATCGGGAAGCGAAAGATCGACGCCGCTGTCGCTGCAGTCGAAAAGGTTGTTGGCGACTACGAAAAAGGCGTCCGGACTGAGCGCGGGAGGGAACTGATCAATCGGATCAAGCCGGAGTTCAGCAAATATCGCGCCTCGGCTGAGCAGATGGTTGCACTTCATAACAGCGGAAAGACATCGGAAGCGGTTCATTTATTCAAGAAGGATATGGAGTCGCAAGCCGAACTGGTGGACAAGGGGGTAACCGATCTGGTTGCGTTCATCCTCAACCAGGCTGAAGGCTTTGTGGCGGCAAGCGGTGCCTCCGCAAAGTCCGCTTTCCTGCAGACGGCGGCGATCGCCGTGCTTGCGGTGCTCATAGTTCTCGCCGGCATCGTGTTTGCGATATCAGGCGTCGCGAATCCGATCCGAAGGATCACCTCCGCGATGAAGCAACTGTCGGACGGAGACCTTGATAGCAATATTCCTTACGCCGGGCGCGCCGACGAAGTTGGTGAAATGGCCGGTGCAGTGGAAGTTTTCCGTCACAATGCCCTCAACGTCGTCAGGCTCGAGAATGAAGCGGCTGAATCCCGCATCGAGATGGAGACGGCGCGTGTTGCCGCTCAGCAGCGCGCAGAACGGGAGGCCGAACAATTGCGCTTCGCGACCACGACATTGGGCGGAGGTCTGCAGCGGCTTGCGGCGGGCGACATCTCATTTCAGCTTTCTGAGCAATTTGGGGCCGAATACGAGGCCCTGCGCGAGGATTTCAATGCTTCGCTCCGCCAACTGGGCACTACAATCGGTGCGGTACTCCAAACCGTACAGAGCATAGACAGTGGGACCGGTGAGATTGCATCCGGTGCTCAGGACCTTTCCAAGCGCACAGAACAACAGGCGGCCTCTCTCGAGGAGACGGCCGCTGCCTTGGATGAGATTACGTCCAATGTCGCGATGTCGACGAAACGCACCGACGAGGCACGCAATGTGGCCCTAGAAGCCAATGCCAGCGCCAAACGGTCAGCGGCGGTGGTATCGGAAGCCGAGAAAGCCATGCGGCGCATCGAAGACAGCTCGCAGCAGATTTCGAACATCATCGGCGTGATCGATGAAATCGCCTTCCAGACGAACCTTTTGGCGCTCAACGCTGGTGTTGAAGCCGCCCGTGCGGGTGAGGCGGGCAAAGGTTTCGCAGTCGTCGCACAGGAAGTCCGCGAGCTTGCCCAGCGGGCTGCTCAAGCGGCCAAGGAAATCAAAGGGCTCATCCAGAAATCATCGGCCGAAGTGGAAAATGGCGTGAAACTGGTTCTCGAAACCGGGACGTCGCTCAAGTCGATAGGTGAGTACGTTGTGCAGATCAATCAGGTCATGGATGCGATTGCCACTTCGGCGCGCGAGCAATCGACCGGACTCGCCGAAATCAATACGGCCGTCAATCAAATGGACCAGGCGACGCAGCAGAACGCGGCGATGGTCGAGCAGTCGACAGCCGCTGTCGCTTCGTTATCGTCGGAGGCGAGCCGCCTGCGGCATCTTGTCAATCAGTTCCAATTGGAGAGCGACAATACATCCAATAGACAGCGGATCGGGCGGCCCCTGCAAACCGGCCGGCTAGTGGAAATCGCTCCCCGCCGCGCGAGTCAAAGATGAAGCGCGGCCCTTGTACGGGCGCCAACTTCGCCTTTGCCCTACAACTGGCTTCCTGAGGCGGAGGTCGTACCACGCGACGGGCTTCGCAACGCCACTTCTCGCCTCGACCCGGTCAGCCAAAAAGAGGTCATCTCCTTCCTGCAGGAGAACGCCGCAGAGACGGGGCTCGCCATCGTGTTGGTCACCTCACGACCGGGATATTGCCAAGACGATATCCACACGGATCATCGTTCTCGGCGACCGTGAAGGAAAAACCGTGAGGTCGTCGGCTACGGCGCCATCGGATATCCCCGTGGTCTCGATCGACGTCGTTCCCTACACGCATGCTCGATTGGCTGAGAACGCCTTTCTCAACTCTTGCCCCGCTCCTCGGGAACGAGGCTTTCCAGATTCAGGCCAAGCGCATCGCCGAGCTTTTTCATGGTGGGCAGGGTCACGGCCATGTCGAGGATCGAGCTTACGGTCTGGTCGACGGGGGAGGCCATGCGTTCGCCGGCCTCACCTGAGCGGCCTAGACCGGTGATGTGGTTGATCGAGATGCCCTTGATCTTCTCGGCCGGCTTGACCATCTCGCCGATGATGGCGGGCAGCGCGGCTAGCCGCGCCTTTTCCATCTCCATGGCCGCCAGTTCCGGCGAGCGGGTGTTTTCCGCCTCAATCCGGGCAGCCTCGCCGTCGGCCTCAGCCTTCTTCTGGATGCGCAGCGTGTCAGCCTCGTCCCGGCGGATCAGACCGCGGGTCTTGGCGGCGATCTGGTCGCTTTCGGAGGTGATGCGCACGCGCGTCGCCTGCGCTTCCGCATCCTGTTCGGCCGCCAGCAGCGCAAGCCGCTTGCGGCGCTCGGCCTCCGCCACCTGGCGCACCGTCTCAAGGTTTTCCTCCGCGGTGATCACGGCCGCGCGCGCGTCCGCCGCCTCCGCCTTGGCCTGGCTTTCCTCCTGGCTCTTTGCCGAAATCAGGATGGAACGATCCTGCTCGGCGATTTCAAGCGCACGCGCCTGATTGATCTCGGCCTCGCGGATGATCTGCTCGCGGGCGATAGAGGCCGACTGGATGGCGCGTTCCATGCCGATGCGGGCTTCGGCCGCCGCGGTCTCGGCCTCCGCCTTGCGGCGGGCGACTTCCGTCAGTTGCTGTGCCAGCAGCAGTTCGATCTCCTGGGTCTGCTGAATTTCGGCGCGACGCTGTTCCAGCTCGATTTCCAGCTTGCGTCGGTTGGAATCCACCTCCGCGCGGCGCACGCTGACCTGGCTCTCGCCCTCGATCTCCGCCCGCTCCTTCTTTGACTTGGCAATGACCTCGGCGAGCTTGCGCATGCCCACGGCGTTGAAGGCGTTGTTTTCGTCCAGAGCCGAGAACGGCGTCTGGTCGAACGACGTCAGCGAGACGCTGTCTAGTTGCAGGCCGTATTTGGAAAGAGTGCCCGAGAGGGCTTCATGCACCTGTCGCACAAATTCCCCGCGGTTTTCATGCAGTTCGTCCATGGTCATCTGGGCGGCGATGGCGCGCAATGCATCCACCATCATGCCGTCGACGAGGGATTTGAGTTGATCGGCCTGGAAGGTGCGCCGGCCCAGCGTCTGCGAGGCCCGCACCACCGCGGCTTTTTCCGGGACAACCGAGGTGTAGAACTCGGCGCCGACATCGATGCGCATGCGGTCCTTGGTGATCAGGGCGCTATCGCCGGTGCGCGTCACGTCCATGCGGATGGTCTGCATATTGACGCGTCCGACCTCATGAAAATAGGGGATCGCCAGCGTGCCGCCGTCGATTACCACCTTGCGGCCGCCGATGCCGGTGCGCACGAGGCTCACCTCATTGCTGGCCCGCTGGTAGAACAGGGCGGCCAGCACGATCAGGATGGCCGCTAGAATGAGTAGGATGATGATCCAGCCCAGAGCGCTCATGGAAAAGTCCTTTCGATGCCGGTCAGAACTGCGGCGGGAAATGGCGGCCGCCGCGATCCAGGGTGATCCAGCGCAGCTCGGTGAAGGCGTCAAGCGACCAGCGCCCGCCATATCGTCCGACGCCGCTGGCCTTGGTGCCGCCGAAGGGCACATGCGGCTCGTCGTTGATATTCTGGCAGTTGATGTGGCAGATGCCGGTTTCCAGCCGCTCGGCCAGCCGCAGCGCCCGCGCCTCGTCCTTCGACCACACCGCGGCGGTCAGCCCGTATTCCGTATCGTTGTTGAGCGCTGCCGCCTCGCCATCGTCGCGGAACGGGCAGACCACGACCACAGGCCCGAAGGTCTCGTCGTGCCATATGTTCATGGAGCTGTTGACATTCGTGAGCACGGTCGGCTCGACGAAATTCTCCCAGGCACGGCCGCCGAGCTCCACCCTGGCGCCTTTGGCCACCGCGTCGTCGATCAATGCCTTGACGCGAAGCGCCTGGCGGGTGTTGACCAGCGGGCCGATGACATTGGAGGGATCGTTGGTATGGCCAGTCTTGAGCTTGCGGGCGCGCGCCAGGAAGCGTTCCATGAACGGTTCGAAGATCTTCTCGTGCACCAGCAGCTTTTCCGTGGACATGCAGACCTGGCCCTGGTGCATGAAGCTGCCGAAATTGGCGGCCCGCGCGGCGGCGTCCAGGTCGGCATCCTCCAGCAGGATCATCGAATCCTTGCCCCCCAGCTCGACGCAGACCTTCTTGAGATAGGCGCCGCATTTGGCGGCGATCTGGCGGCCGACGGCGGTGGAGCCGGTGAAGCTGATCGCCTTGACCTTCGAGTTGCCGATCATCTCGTCGCCCACGGCGCCGACGCTCTCGCGCGAGCAGGTGACGACATTGAAGACGCCGGCCGGTACGCCGGCTTCCTCGAGGATTTCGGCAAAGTAGAGGCCGCCCGAATAGGGTGTATCCTCCGAGGGTTTCAGCACGATCGTATTGCCGACGGCAAGGGCTGCGGCAAAGCCGCGCGAGGTCAGGATGCCCGGCATGTTCCAGGGGCTGATGACGCCGACCACCCCGAGCGGAAAGCGGGTGGCCATCATGAACTTGTGGTGTTCGGATGGCAGCACGTCGCCGATCGACTGGTAGCAGAGCGCGGCCGCAGAACGGAACACTTCCGCCACGTAGCCTGCCTCGAACATGCCTTTGCCCTTCCAGCCGCCGCCTTCGGCCATGGCCGCGGCACAGAAGTCCGCCTTGCGATGATCCCAGACGTCGGCGATCTTCAGGAGCAGGTGCGCGCGTTCGTGAAAGGCACGGCCCGCCCAGTCGCCGAATGCCGCCTGGGCCGTATCGATCGCCCGGCGCATGTCGGCAGCGGAGCCGTCCGGGATACGCGCATAGACGGAGTTGTCGGAGGGGTTGAGGTCCTCGAAGGTGCGGGCGGCGGGCACCCATTGGCCGCCGATGAACATGCCCCTGACGGAGGGCGTGGCGGACGTGACGACATCAAGCATAATGCAATCTCCTCAGTTGCGGTTGGGATCGTGGCGCCATGCCCGAGCGCGGGCAGCGGCTTCCTCGATCTCTTTCAGGACGGATTTCAGTCGATCCTGGCTGTTGCCCATCTCAAGGGAGGGCGAAGCCGGATAGGATGGCGGGACGGCGGAATGGCCACGTGGCGGCGCGGACGGCATGGCGGTGCGGTGTTCGGCCCGGCTGGCGCGGCTGGCCTCGGCGATGATGTCGCCGAGCGACAAGCCTCCGAGTAGGGCATCCGCCGCGCCGCGCATGGCGGGGGCAGGGGATGCGACCGGACGAGGGATGGAAGCAGACCCGGCTGGTGTGGGCCGCCCCTCATCCCCCTGCCGGGACCTTCTCCCCGCAGGCGGGGAGAAGGGAGAAGCCGCGGCGTTTCCGTTCCCCCTCGCCCGGTTGGCGGGGAGAGGGTCGCCGAGCGTAGCGGAGGCGGGGTGAGGCGCGGCCGCATCCCGCCGCGCCGCCGTTGGCAGGGCGGCCAATACGGAAGCGGCGATATCGGCCGGTGATGCACCCGATGTCCGTGGCGGGATATACGTGGGAGTTGTGGAGTGGGTGGGTGTGGACCCAAGCGCAGTTGGCGTCGCCGTACGCGCGCCCGGCCGTTGACCTGATGCCGACGCCTTGCCTCCGCCCAGATAGGCGGCCTGCACCGCCGGATCGTTGCGCAGGTCCTGCGCCCGGCCCTCATGGATGATATGGCCATTCTCCAGCAGATAACCCCGGTCCGCGATGGCCAGGCTCTGCTTGGCATTCTGCTCCACAAGCAGGATGCCAATGCCGGTGTCGCGCACCACCTTCAAGGCCTGGAACAGCTCCTTGCAAAGCAGGGGGGAAAGACCGAGCGAAGGCTCGTCCAGTGTCAGCAGAGCGGGGTTCGACATCATCGCGCGGCCGATCGCCACCATCTGCTGCTCGCCGCCGGACATGGTTCGCACGATCTGCTTGCTGCGCTCCTGCAGCTTGGGAAAGAGCCGCAGCACGCGCTCCAGGTTGCCGGCCTCTTCGTCGCGGGCGCGGGGTGCATGGGCTCCGAGCCGCAGGTTTTCGGCAACCGACAGGTCGGCGAAGACACCTCGGCCTTCCGGCACGAGAGCGATGCCTTCGTCGACGATCTTGTTGGCGGCAAGCCCCAATATATCGCGGCCCTGCATGGTGATCGTGCCGGTCGCGCGTCCCTCGCAGATGCCGGAGACGGCCTTGAGAAGGGTGGATTTTCCGGCGCCATTGGCGCCCAGGATGACCACGATTTCGCCCCGGCCGACCTTGAGCGATGCGCCTTCCAGCGCACGGTGCTGGCCGTAGGAGACAGACAGTCCCTTCACCTCAAGCATCGTCGTCGTCTCCCAGATAGGCGCGGATCACGGCAGCGTCGGACAGGACTTCGGCGGGTGTTCCCTCGGCGATCTTGGTGCCGGCGGCCATGACGACGCAGCGGTCGCAGAGCGAGCGGATCGCATCCATCACGTGCTCGACGAGGATAACCGTCCGGCCTTCGTCGCGCAGGCCGCGGATCAGGCGTATTCCCTCCTCCAGTTCGGTCGGGTTGAGCCCGGCAAGCCATTCGTCCAGCAGCACGACGCCCGGCTCTCCGGCGAGCACGCGGGCCAGTTCGACGCGCTTGGTGTCAATATATGTCAGTTGCCCCACCATCATATGGCCGCGGCCGGCCAGACCTACCTTTTCCAGCATGGCCTCGGCGACCGCATCCGCCTCATGGCCCCAATGGCGGCGATGGCCGAAGACCGCGCCGGCCTTGACGTTTTGCAGCACGGTCATCGAGGGCAGCAGGCGCACCAGTTGGAAGGTGCGAGCCACCCCGCGCCGCGCGATATCCTGCGCGGCCAGATGGGTGATGGGTTGTCCCCGCAGGCTGATCGCCCCCGAGGTGACGGGAAAGGCGCCCGAAATCAGATTCAGCGTGGTCGATTTTCCCGAGCCATTCGGCCCGATCAGGCCTAGCACCTGATGTTCGGTCACGTCGAAATCCATGCGGTTGACGGCCACTAGACCGCCGAAGCGCTTGGTAACGCCGCGAAGGGATAGAAGCGCAGTCATGCATAGCCCTCCGCCGACCGCATTCTCCTGGCTGCCAGATCGATCAGCCCGACGAAGCCCTTGGGCAGCAGGTAGACGATGACGAGGAAGCAGACACCGAGAAGCAGGGTGGTCTGGTTGGGGAACGACACGGAGATCGCCTCCCACATGAAGGTGAAGGGGATGACGCCGACGAGCGGTCCCCACAGCCGGCCGGTTCCCCCCAGGAGCGCCATGATCACCACCTGGAAGGACAGCATCGGCGAGAAGGCGAGCGACGGCTCGATATAGACATAACGCGGAGCGAGCATGGCGCCGGTGATGGCGGCCACAGCACCCGGCACCATGAACAGCAGGATCTTGGCCCGTGCCGTGTCGATGCCCGAATGGCGCGCAACCGCCTCGTCGTCGCCGATGATCCTGAGCGCGAAGCCCAGCCGCGAACGGCCGATCAGCCAGCCCAGCAGCCAAACCAGCGCGGCGAGCCCCAGCAGCTGCCAGTAGATGTGCATCTCGCCGATCGAGGTCAGCACGTAGATGCCCTTGGTGCCGGAGATGTTCTGGCTCCAGGTGATGATCTGGCGCACGAATTCGGCCAGCCCCAAGGTGAAGATCACAAAGTAGACCCCCGACAGGCGCAACGTCGCCAGGCCGACAAGGGCGGCCATGACGGCACCGCTGACGCCGGCAATCGGCAGCAATGTCCAATAGGGCAGATACTGAATGCCGATGCCGGTCACATAGGTGCCGACGCCGAAAAACGCGGCACTTGCGAGCGAGATGTAATGGGTCGGCCCGGAAAACAGCGCCCAACTGGTGGCCAGTACCGTGTACATGGCAATGGTGACGCCGATGCTCAGGCCATAGGCGCCTGCCGTCCAAGGGAGGCAGGCCGCAATGGCGAGCGCTATGGCGCACAGCGCCAGATTGCCCCAGTCGCGAGAGGAAAGAGCGTTCATGTGGTCGGCCTCCCGAACAGGCCCTGAGGGCGAAACAACAGGATCACGACGAACAGCAAATAGGCGGCGGCCAATGTCAGGCCGGGATCGATCAGGCGGGCGACGAAGGTTTCCAGCAGGCCCAGCAGCAGGGCCGCGACGATCGTGCCGCGCACGTCGCCCACACCGCCCATGATGACGATCACCAGCGCCTTCAGCGTGAAAATCACGCCCGTCGAGGCATCGAGCGTGAGGAACGTCGAGATCAGTGCGCCGCCGGTGGCCGTGACCGCACCGCCGAGCGCAAAGGCCAGTGCCGCCGTGCGCCGGACATCGATGCCGACCAGCCGCGCGCTTTCCGGGGCAACCGAGATGGCGCGGATCGTCATGCCGGCCCGGCTGCGGTTGAGCCACAGCCACAGCAGCCCGCAAACGACGACAGCGGCCAGAAACGCCGCGACACGATTGGCGCCGTAGGTATCGCCCAGGATATGGACGGGCTCCGAAAGATAGGAATAGCTGAAATAATCGCCGCCGAAAAAGGCCAGCATCAGGCCGACGGCCACGAAGGACAGACCGAAGGTCGTGAGGATAGAATCCACCTCCAGCTGGCCGCGCGATTTGGCGCGCTTTACCAGCGGGCGCAGGAAAATCAGATAGATCAGCCAGTTCAGCAGAAAGGCGACCGGCGCCACGACGAACACGGTCAGCAGCGGGCTGATCTGGCTTCCGGTCCAGAACCAGAAGGCCACGAACCCCCCAGCCACCAGCATTTCGCCGTTGGCGAGGTTCATGATCCGGGCCATGCCGTATTGCAGGTTCAGGCCCATGGCGATCAGCGCATAGGTTCCGCCCAGCAGTAGCCCTGTTATGAGTATGTCCATGCCATTCCCCGGCTTGAAAGATGCCCGGGATCC
This sequence comes from Neorhizobium sp. T6_25, assembly GCF_002968555.1. Taxonomy (NCBI): domain Bacteria; kingdom Pseudomonadati; phylum Pseudomonadota; class Alphaproteobacteria; order Hyphomicrobiales; family Rhizobiaceae; genus Neorhizobium; species Neorhizobium sp. T6_25. Next base: position 32,653 of record NZ_PVBL01000028.1, on the reverse strand, counting down.
GGTTGCGGATCCCGGGAATGCCTGTTGCTTTTACTTCCAGGCAGCCTTTTTCCGCACGTCGACAGCGCCGTCGCGACCGGTCGAGGCCACGCCCTTGAACACGCCGCCCTGCCACTGGCCTACCGTCCAGAACGAGGGGTTGTTGTTGTGTCCGTCGAACTTGATCGGGCCGATCACGGTGTCGAAGCTGTTTGCCTTGATGTGCTTGATGATGGCGGCATTATCGAAGGAACCGACAGCCTCGATCGACTTTTCCAGGACCTGGAAAGACGAATAGACCATGGCGCTTGCCCAATAGTCCGGCTTGGCGCCCGTGATCTCTTCGTGGCGTTTGGCATAGGCCTTGAAGGCCTCTCCGTCGGCATTGACACCGCCGATTCCCAGCACACCGTCGACCGCTGTGCGGAACCGGCCCGCATAGGCCGGGAATGCGGTGGCGACGGCGGTGAAGAATGCACCGACCTTGAGATCTTCGACAATTGCCTGTTCGGTCAGCGCGAAGGTGTCTGGCGGATAGGACCAGGCAATGAAGGCATCCGGCGCGGCGGCCTTGGCGGCCTTCATGACCGGCGACAGGTCCTGGGTGCCGAGCGGATAGGACGTCTCGTAAACCAGCTCGAAGCCGGCTTTCTTGAAGGCGGGCTTGGCCTCGTTCATCAGTTCGATGCCGAAGGCGTCCGCGACGTTGACCATGGCGAGCTTCTTGCCGATATCGCCCCGATCGCGCAGCTTGACCATGGTGTCCACCACACCCTGCACCACCGGCTTGGCGCCGCCAAGCGTGATGAAGACGTTGGGGAACTGAGCGGATAGGGCATCGGCCTTGTCGGTGGTCGCCGTCGAGGTGATCATCGGCAGGCCGTAGCGTGCGTAGATCGGTGCGGCGGCGAGGTTGAGGCCGGTCGAATAGGGCGGAAGCACGATCTTTGCCTTGTCCTGGTCGACAAGACGCTGCACGGCCTTGATGGTTTCGCCCGGATTGGTCTGGTCGTCGTATTCTATGGCTTCAAGCTTGTAGGTCTTGCCGCCGACCTTCAGGCCGCCGCGACCGTTCACGTCGCTGATCCAAAGCTTGACGTTCGGCCAGTAGCTGACCGCCGCCCCGCCGGCCAGAGGCCCGGTTTTGGGCGCAACCGCGCCGACCTTCAGAACCTCCTGCGCCATGGCCGGAGCTCCGGCAACGCTGGCTGCAAGCGCCAAGGCGGCCAGCCGGGTAAATGTCCTGCGTTTCATTCTCTTCTCCTCCCGTTGTTGCATGCTAAGTCCGTGTGGCGGGCTCATCCGACTTGGTCGGGCAGGTCCCGTTCGGTCATCCACTGGATTTCGGTGAACTCCTCGATCACCGCCCTCCCACCAAAGCGGCCGTAACCGCTTGCCTTCACGCCCCCGTAGGGCATCGTCGGATCGTCGCAGACCGTCGTCCCGTTGATATGCACCGCCCCGACTTCTATCCGTCGCGCGATTTGCCGTGCGCGCGGCAGGTCAACCCCGAAGACGGCGGCCGTCAGGCCGTATTCCGTATCGTTGGCAACGGTCACGGCCTCGTCGGCATCCGCCACCCGAACCACCCCGACCACCGGGCCGAAGGTCTCTTCCTCATAGATCCGCATGCCGTAGGCGACATGGTCGAGTATGGTCGGCTGTATCAGCGTGCCGGCATTCTTCCCGCCCGTGACCAGCACCGCACCCTTGGCCAGGGCATCGTCAACCAGGCCGTGGAGGCGCGCCGCCGCCTCCGGACTGATGACGTGACCGTAGAGCGGCTGGCCGGTTGCCGGATCGCCGCACAGCCGGTCGGCCTCCACTTTCAGCCGGGCAATGAAGCTGTCGGCCAGGCTCTCCTCGACGATGATCCGGTCTGTCGACATACAGACCTGGCCCTGGTTGAAGAAAGCGCCGTGGGCGACCGCCCTGGCTGCTCCATCCAGATCCGCATCGGCGAGCACGACCGATGATGCCTTGCCGGAGAGTTCCAGCAGGCAACGCTTGAGATGCCGCGCCGCCATCTCGGCGATCTGCCTGCCGACCCGGGTCGAGCCGGTGAAATTCACGCGCCGCACGGCCGGATGGGCAATCAGCGCCTCGACCACGTCATGGGCATCCTCGGGTGCGCTACTCACATAGTTCAGCACACCGTCCGGCAGGCCCGCATCGATCAGGATCTGTGCCACGGTCTCGTGCACCTTGGGGCAAAGCTCCGAACCCTTCAGAACCACCGTGTTGCCAAGCGCCATCGGCGCTGCAACCGCCCGGACGGCCAGGGCCACCGCCGCATTCCATGGCGCAAGCCCCAGGACCACGCCAGCCGGCCGGCGGAACAGGCGGTAGCGAACGCCCGGCGGCCCGCCTTCCACCTCATCGTCGCGGATGGCATCGACGAGGCTCGCAGCCTGACGCAGGGTCGCCTGGGCAACCTCGACATTGAAGTGGATCCATTCGGGAGTTGCGCCGACCTCGAGATGAGCGATCGCGCACAAGCTGTCGATGCGGTCCATCAGCAGGTCCGCCCCGCGCAGGAGCAGCGCCGAGCGCTCCTGCGGTCGAAGGCCGGACCATGCCGGAAAGGCTCCGGCAGCAGCATCGGCGGCGGCTTCCGCTTCCGTTGCACCGAAGGCCGCGGCCTGCGTCAAAACCGTTCCCGTTGCCATGTCGCGGCGTTCGTAACTGCGCTCATCCAGCGCGGAAACGGACGCTCCACCGACGATACCCCTCGCTACGAACATACGTCCTCCCAAACGGCCGTTCGTTGATCCTCCCGCCGCCCGTCTTGTTTTATTTTTTTCAGGGTTGCGGGCCCTATTTTGATTGACATCGCCGCGGAGTAAATGACGTTCTGTGGGAATGTATTTCCTCGTTGTGGGGTTTTAGATGCCCGACCGTAAACGGCTTCCATCCGCCCCCGCCCCGCGGCCGGAAGCACCTGTTCGCGCCGAGCGGTTCCGGGCAGCGCTGCAGTCGCGCGTGCTCGGCCGGGCGGGTCTTGGCGACGCGGAAAACTTCCGGGCGCTGATCCTCGAAAAGGGCGAGGCGGCTCTGCGCGACGGGGATGAGCTGGTTCTTCCCCTGACGGGTCCGGTCATGGGCTGGATACCCTGGCGGGACTGCATGCGGCTGGAATTGGGTGCCGGCGCGCAGGGGACCCATCTGCTGCTAGGTGCTTCGACGCTCGACCGGGTCCTGCAGCGTCGGGCGGAAGCATCCCAGCTGCGCTTCATGGTGGAGCGGTCCTCGTTCATGCGGCTGAGTGCCGACAACAGTGCCAGCGATGCGGTCGCCGCCTGCTTCACCGGCATACTGGCCGAAACCCTTCGCCCCGGCCCGATGTCGGCGGCCATGGTGGAATCGCTGCTGCACATTCTGCTCGTCCACCTTCATCGCAACCTGCCGTCCGGTCATGGCGCGGGCGCGCAACCCGGCGCCCCTAAGACGCTTTCCAGCCAGTTCACCGCGTTGGTCGAAAGCCATTTCCGCAAGCACTGGACGGTCGCCCGCTATGCCGGCGAACTCGGCATTTCGCGCGACCGGCTAAACGACATCTGCCTGCGCGCCTATGGCCGGCCGCCGGCGAGGCTCATCCGCGAACGGCAGCTGATGGAGGCCCGGATTTATCTTGCGAGCTCGCCCCTGTCGCTGGGGCAGGTCGCCGGTGTCCTCGGCTTTGCCGGAGCCGCTCAGTTCAGCCGGTTTTTCAAGTCGCTGCAGGGCCAATCGCCTGCGCGCTACCGCCTCGATCTGAGCCGCTTCAGCCAGGTCGACGCGTCAAGCCAGAACGCCCTTCACGCTTGGCCGTGATAATCCCGAACATGAGGTCGGGAACGCGTGAAGAGGGTGGACAAGAGCGAGGTAGCCGTTGGCACCAGTCCCAGGCCTGATGCGAATGGGTTGATTATCTCGCTATCGTAAGTCTTTCTCATTGTCCGTCACCACGACGCGGTCGTTCGCCTACGCTATGGCTGCGATGATGGTCTCGAGACCACGGCGCGACCGATCTTTTGCTTTTCCCTCCGCCATCAAGAGCGCCGACATGAGAGTCGCCTTTTCGTCGGACGGAAGAATACGATCGGCAAAGAGAGCTTGCGGCCCCTAGTCACCGGTGAACCAAGTCTCGAGAGCTGTTCGTTTCTGCCCGCACGCTTCTCCAGGATGCCTCGACGGATTTCAGCCACAGTTGGGCATGCGGTAAATAGATCTTCGCCCGACTGTTTAGCTATCCATGACCGGACGGTATGCCTTCGGGTTGGGTCCCGGAATAAGCTTCAACCGCGTCGCATGGACAGCGGCCTGTGCACTCGTACTGGCGTTGAGCTTCTTCCGCGCATTGGACATGTGAAAACATACGTTGGAATACTTCATCCCTTCGATGGTCGCGATGTCTCGAAACGATTTTCCCTGAGCATACCATGTCAAACAGACGGCTTCTTCAGGCTTCAGCTGGACAAGCATGCTTCCGTTTGCGCCGCGACGATTTCGCAGTTGAGCATGGATATGTCCGACGGTCGCGGCCGCTAAAACGGGGTCAATTTCAAGACCACTTGTCACAGCATCGTGGCGAGAGGCTACCGTGAGGATTGCAATTCCTCCAAGACCGATCGAGATCGGGAAGGATAAACCGGACCGGATATTGAACTTGGCTGCACGGGTGAAGAAGTCATCGATCAGCCGATTTTGGTCATCGCGGTAGTTTGCGGCTGACCAGTGGAACGGACGCAGTATCTCCCGCGCTTTTGTCACCACGGGGTCGATGGAAAAATAGGATCTTATCATATAGTCCGATTGCCAGGCGGCAGGATAATTCGACCTCGCGCAGATCTTGGCGCCGAGCCCCAGATATGCGTAATATTCATACCCATAGTCTCGTGTCAGCGCAGCGAGGGAGGCTTCAAAACTCGCGCCTGTCTCGGTGGTTTCCAGCGCATCACTCAGCGCCTCCAACAATCCGCTCATAGCCGTCCTCTTCTGTTTTTGAAGGCCTGATACGGTACAGCAACGACCCTCCTAAGGCCGCATTGGGTGGCAGACTTCCGCGACTATTTCGGATCAGACCAAATTCAAGGTTGTCGCGATGGCGGTCGCCTGCTGCAGGGTCATGGCGTCCAACCGCGCTCGTGCTTCGTCAAGATGGAAACGAACAGAGCTCTTGGCGAGACTGAGCAGCATTGCGATCTCCTCCATCGTCTTTCCTTCTGCAGACCACTTCAAACATAAGGCTTGCCGTGGTGTAAGCCGTGGAGTGGCCGTCGCTGTGGGTACTGCGTCAAGCAAAGTGAGATAGGCATGCACGAGCGTCGCGGCCGTCGCTGCCTTGATAGGATCGTCGAAATCTCCAACAGCAAAGCTCGTTTGCCCAGAAGCGAATGTCAAGATGGCGCTCGACCCGAACCCCACCGAAATCGGAATGGAAATTCCCGACCTGATACCGAGTTCTGCTGCTTCTTCGAAAAACCTCAGGACCTGACGCGATGGTCTGGCTTGAGGCGCCGCGCTGGACCAGGAAAACACTTGCATTTTTGACATCGAGATTTTGATCACCGGATCTATCCGGGAATAGGAACGATCGAAATAGCGCCTTTGCCAGATTAGCGGATAATTCGAAAAGGCATAGGTTTTTGCGCCTCTTAGGCGCAGATAGCAGAAATATTCAAATCCCCATCGCGCCGTCACTCGACGCAGCACGCGTGACACGTCACGCCGATCGCTGGCAAGGGACACTTCCTCTATCAGTCCATCCAATTTATCGCTCATCGGCCACCTCGAAGTGCTCATCTCGGGTTTGACTGGATACTTCGCGCCAAAACTACACCTCCTGGCGCGGGTCACGACCGGGCAAATTGAGGGTTGTCACGCGCATTTGATGACACATGATCATGTTTGCATCACGAACTTCGCCATCCGCCGCTTTCGGAAGCCGGAATCCCCTCAAAAATGAGAGCTTATCAAGCTACCCAATCAAGGCTCGAATGCAGTTTTCAAACCCGCGAGGTCGTCATGAAGATCATTGCCCTGCAGCCGTCAAACCACCATGCCGAGCAAACCCTGCTTCAAAAGATGTTCGCGCTCCGCGCACGCGTGTTCCAAGGCCGTTTGAACTGGGATGTCACCGTAGTGGCCGGCGAGGAGCGTGACGAGTTCGATGAACTGGACCCCCATTACCTGCTCGCCGTCGGAGCGCGAGATGACGTACTGGGAACAGCCCGCCTCCTTCCAGCAATGGGGCCGACAATGCTGGAAAGGAAGTTTCCAGCCCTTTTGCCTGAGGGAAAGCTCGCCCCCCATAGCCGAATGGTGGAGAGCTCCCGATTTTGCGTCGATACCTTTTCGCCCAGCAGATCAGAATTTGTCGCAGCGGAGTGAAACGCAGTGGAGAGAAATTTGGAGGGGCCGTGCGGCCTTGAGCTGGCTTTGCCCGTCCGGCACAATCGGCCGATCTGAACAGACAGGTTTTCCTGGCGTGTGGCACCCATATTCGCCGTCGCCTGACGCTCGGCCGGAGCTGTTCGCATGAGGCGCTTCCTGCTCGATGGCACAATCCTAGAAGAGGGTGATGAAGGCTTTCAGGATCTGCTGATCCGTGCCTATCGCGGCAAGGTTCGCCCGCTTTGCCTCTGCTGCGACCCGCCGGTCCCGATGTATGTGACCGATATTGGCGACCAGCTGGTGATCAAACGCATGCCGCTCTCGGGCGGCAAACACGATCCGGCCTGCCCTTCCTACGAACCGCCCTATGAGCTCTCCGGTCTCGGGCCTCTGATGGGCGGTGCGATCAGGTTCGATCCGACTTCCGGTACCGCATCGCTGAAGCTGGACTTCTCGCTGTCGAAGCGCGGCGTGGTCTCAAGATCAAACGGCAGCGCCGGATCAACCGGCAGCGTGAGGAACGAGACCAAGAAATTGTCCCTGCGCGGGCTGCTGCATTTCCTCTGGCATGAGAGCGGGCTGACGGAATGGACGTCGCATTGGGCAGGCAAGCGGCACTGGTGGCAGGTCTATCACCATCTTTGTGAAGCCGCTCAGCGGATGGAGGTTCGTGGGCAGGCACTGGCCGACCGGCTGCTCATTCCCGAACCGTTCCGCGCCGGTGACAAGGCGGCGATCGAGCAGCGCCGGGCCCAAAAACTTACGGGCCTCTTCCAGGCGGCCGGTTCGAAAAAACTGATGGTGCTGGTTGGGGATATCAAGGAATTCGCGGAGGCGCGCAGCGGCCGTCAGGTCGTGATCAAGCATATGCCGGGCTTTCGGCTCTATCTCGAACAGCCCGCATGGCGATCCCTGCAACGGCGGTTCGAAACGGAGCTGATGCTGTGGCAGAGCACCGGGACATCGCACCTGATGGCGATCATGACGATCGGGGGCACGCCAGCCGGTATTGCCACCATCCACGAGATTGCCCTGATGGCGGTTACCGAACACTGGCTGCCGATCGAGAGCGCCTATGAACAGCTGCTGGTCAATCGCCTCGGCCGCCTGCGCTCCAAGTCGGTAAAGGGGTTGAGGTTCGATCTCCCGCGCATTCACCCGTTCGCCAATGCGATCCTGCAGGACGCCGGGCCTCTGCCCTGCGCGCTCTATATCGTCCCCCCGGATGCCGGCGATGACTTCCAGGCCGCCTTGGGCGAGATGATCGAGGCGCGGCCCGATCTGGCATCGTGGGTCTGGCAGGTCACCGAGGGTGATATGCCACCGCTGCCGGCCTAGGTGGTCATCCCATTCGTCCTCGGCACCGTCGAACAGCCCGTTATAAATCTCTAGGAGCGCATGGGTGATGCCCGCGCGAGGGCGTTTCCCGCGTCACGAACTTCACCTCGGTGCCGTCCCTTTCGCCAGCTCGAACCCCGTTCTCCGACGATCTGCTTGGCGGCCTCGGTTGCCCGTCGGTCGAAACCTGCGCGATTGCCGATCGCGAGTGCGTCGTCCATTGCCGACCACCCGTTGATGGAGACGACGTCTATCGCGTCTCGTCAATGACCGCCACATTCATCAAGGTCGTGCATCGAACCGCCTCCACCGATTCATAACAGTCGTTGGACGCGCTGGCGTCTCTTTGTCATGGTTTGACCCGGCGACTTACACCTTCCGGCTCTAGTGTCAGCGCATCGACGCGACGAAAAACATGGCGCGGTATTAGCCCTGTCCATGCAGCCGACCCTGTTCGGAGAGATGGCCGTGGTACGCCGCTGGAGCCGGATCGGATCGCGTGGCGGCTAAAGTTTACAACGGAGCGTGAGGCTGCGATGCATTTCCTGGATTTCGACCGCAGGAACCGTCAGCAGGGCTATCGACCCGTTGGAAACTGTGGAAATCCGGGGTTGTCGAACGCTTCTTCGGCATCGCATCAATGACAGGCCGACTTCCGCCTGTCAGGGATTTCGGATCAACTTCGATGCGGAGAGAAAAATGACGACCACAAATGAAATCGCAGACAAGATCGCTGGCGAACACAGCCTGACCAAAGCACAGAGCAAGGCGATTGTCGAAGCGGTGATCGCGTCGATCACCGAGGCAGCTATCGCCGGCAACGAAACGAGCCTCCCGGGGTTCGGCAAGTTCAAAATCAAAAACACGCCGGAACGCGAAGCTCGCAATCCGGCAACCGGCGCGACGATCAAGGTGGCAGCTGCTAAAAAGCTAGCCTTCACGCCGGCCAAGGCTCTGAAGGACGCGCTGAACAAGTAAGCTTGTAAGGAGAGCATAAAAATAGCCCGGTTCGTGACCGGGCTGTTATTTTTGGGAATACGCCGCTCATCAGGGAGCACCATTGTTGAGCAAATCCTCAACGGTCGTTTCGCTGACCGGCCGGACTGCTTCACCGCGATGATCGTCCAGCACCCTGTGAAGCGTACCAGATGCAAGCGGCAGGAAGTCAAAGCCTTGATTGACAGCTGCAGCGCGCAAGGCTGCAAGCGTCTCGAATTCCTGATATTCCGTACCAAGCCAAAGTTCGAGATCCTGGCCGTCGGAACTGGCGAAAGCCTGAAGGAAGAACGTCTGCAGAGGGCGGTCATAGCCGATAGTAGCGTCTGGGTCGGAATGGCGACACGCGGTTCGGGTAACAGTGATCGTATAGCGGCTCATCACGGCCTCCTTTGTTTGACGGGGACGCCGGCCCTTGGCAGGGCCGGCGGTTGGCTTCAGGCCGGGCTGTTCCAGAGGATGACTTTCTTGCCGGGCTCGCCACCGGGTGCTGGGGCGACATTGCCGAAGATCACGCCGATCTCGGGCGCTTCCAGTTTCGTGGAGATGTATTCCTCGCCGGTCTGGCGGGAGATGCGGTTCCACGCGGCGCCGATTTCGAAACCGGTCTTGCGGTGGATGATGCGGTAGTCGGGTGCTTCCTCGCTCGCCTTGTTGGTGTTCGGGACGATGGCGATCGGGGCGTTGACCCGGATGGTGGCGAAGATGCCTTCGAGTGTGCCGTCTGTCTTGGCGGTGAGGGTTGCGATCGTGGTAGCCATGGGATTGTCTCCTTCGTTGCATCGGGACCATTCCCGATGGCGCCCGAAAAAGGGGCCGCGCCGCAGGCGTCACCGCAGCGTAGCGAAGGGCAACCCCTTGCGGGTTGACGCTGATTGCGGCCGGTCCCTTAGAAAGGCGGCATAAAGAACGGGAATGGTCTTTGATTGCGACTTCGACAGGAGACCTCACCGTGGCGGCCGTTTGCTGCGACGCGGACTGCCGCGCTCGTGACATGCGTCGGTGGTGTTCGGGTCAGCGGACGCTGGCCGTCAACCAAGCGGACGCGGCGCGATAGATCAGCACCGTCCTCATCCATCCTCATCGTCAAAGACGGCCTTGAAGCGGACGCTCGAACCCTCGGCCTCTCCTGACCCAACTGCAGTTCTGCGGAGCAGGAGCGCGTGACGGACCTGTTTTCAAGGGATGTCGCCTTGCGGTGCAGCGATGCGGCATCGAGATCGATCGAGAACCGCCCGCGATGCGCCGGCCAATTACGCGATCGTGGCCGCGTCAACCAGATAGCGCCAGAGATGCGCCATGGCGGAGACGGGTTCGGGAGGGCGATGGGGGACAAGAAGGGTAAGAAGCGGCATCAAGCGGCGGCAAGTCTCAATCGAGCCTGTTGACCCGGCCGGTTCGGCCGCGCGCCTCGGCAAACAGTCTGGCGATCTTCACCATGAAGGGTTTGCTGAGCGGCCGAGGATGTCCTGATCGGGCTCAATGTACCAGGAGCGCTCGACAATATCGTAATTGTATTCGTCGACCATGATCCAGCACTGCTTCAGGTCGCCAAGGCCGGCACGCTTGCGCTCGATCTCCGGGATCTCCAGAGCGATGCGACGCGTCTGTTGCGGCTGCGTGGTAATCACGAGAAGGGCCAGGTGGGTGTTTCCGCCGGCGGCATTGCGGATGGCGACGACGACGCAGACGGGGCGCTGCTTGCGGCCCCGGTTTCGCCGCGCGCTGCTGCCAGGCCCACAGGTAGGGATCGGAGATGACCTCGCCGGGGCGGAATTCACGGCTCATCGTCGTAGCCTTCGCCACGCGCCAGCCGATCGAGCTCCTCGTAGAATAGTTCTGCATGCTCGGCGGGCATCTTCGAGATATGATAGGCGCGGCGCGGGTCGCCACCGCTGCGCATGCGCTCATAGTGCTCGTAGCTCATTAGCACGAAACGCGGCTTCTTGTGCCGGGTGAGCATGACTGGCTCGCGGCTCGCCGCATCGGTGATATCGCCGATTTGTTTGTTCAGGTCGCCTGTCGTGAACTGCTTCATCGCTATGGTCTCCACATTATTCACATATATCCCATCGTCTCCATGTTTTCCTTCTTTTCCATATTTGCAGGAAACGGCGCTCACGCGCCGTCTCCTGATGCCTGCCAGACCGGGATGCCGAGGCGACGCGCCTTGTCGGCGAGATTGCCGGTGATCCCGTTTCCGGGAAAGACGATCAATCCCGCGGGCATGACCGAAAGCATCTCGTCATTGCGCCGGAACGGCGCAGCCTTGGCATGCTTGGTCCAGTTGGGCTTGAAAGCGATCTGCGTCACCTTGCGGGCTTCAGCCCAGCAGGCAGCGATACGTTCGGCGCCTTTTGGCGAGCCGCCGTGCAACAGGACCATGTCGGGATGCTTGGCATGAGCCTGATCGAGCTTGGCCCAGATCCGCTCATGATCGTTGTAGTCCATACCGCCAGAGAACGCGATCTTGGTGCCGGCCGGGATCAGCACTTCCGTCTCGGCGCGCCGGCGAGCGGAGAGAAAGTCGCGGCTATCGATCACCGTCGCAGTCATGTTTGCGTGGCTGACCTTGGAGCCGGTGCGCGGCCGCCAGGCGGACCCGGTTTGCGCCTCGAACAGATCGCCGGAAACATCGCGCATAAACTCGAAGCTGTTGCGACGTTCCAGCAGCGTGATGCCCTCGGCGATGAGGCGCTCGAGCTCGACGCTCTTGACCTCCGACCCATCCTGTTCGCGCTGGCCAGTGCGCTGCGCCTCCTCGTTGCGATCGAGCTCGCGCTGGATGCGCTCGCCGGCACGGTGAAAGAGATTGGGGATCGACCAGAACAGGTCTTCGAGATCGGGCTCCAGCCGGGTATCGCCGAGCATTTCGAAGAGGGCGTCGAAGATGGTGGTGAGCGAAGCCCGGACGACCGGCTCTTCGGGCAATGGCCTGGGATCGGGCTCGTCCTGGAAGGGACGATAGCCATGCACCTGCATCTCGTAGATGAAGCGGTCAGTCGGCGAGGAAGCGTGGTGGGGCTCGAAGCCGTCGCCGGGGGGAAGGATAGGGTCCATGATCGTTTCCTTTCAATTGGCCGCGCCTCTCGCGGCCTGACGGCGATCCCTGTCCACGCCGGGCCTGGCCGGAACCGCGGCGGATCGCGCCGCGGCCCAGCGCAGCGCCGGGCGGGACGAGAAGGTTTCTTGGGAGGCGCGAGGAATGCCGAGCCGCTCGTGCGGCCCGGCAGGGGAAGAAACCTGAGCAACCCGCTGAAGGCCGGGACGGGTGTGGTATGGGTCGCCTCTCGGCAGGCCACGGGTGCGCCCGCCCAGAAGAACCTCATGGACCATCCTTCGCAGCGCAGCCGCCAACCGTGGCCGCCCTCCCTTCCCGTCAGCCTCACGCCGGCAGAAAGGCGATCGCATCTTCCGGGACCAGTTGAGCCCGCAGGCTCGCGGTCAACCGGTCCGGCCCCAGCCAGCGCAAATCCTCGTTGAAGTCGCCGAGCTCGGGTGACAGCACCAGCGGCAGGATGCCTCGTTCCTGCGCTCGTCGGCTCAATCCCTCGATTCCACGTCGGCCGGCGGCGTCTGCGTCGGCAGCGATGTAGATCCGCAGACATCCGGGCGGAAACCGAAAGGCGGCAAGATGATTGGCGGTCATGGCGGCCACCGTGGGCATGCCGGACATGATCGCGACAAGCGACAGCATGGTTTCCAGGCCCTCCCCCGCCGCCATGACAGGAACGGGTTCATCGACAGGAAAGCCAAAGCGCACACCATTGCCGAGCAGCCGACCAAGCGCGCGGCGGGGATCGTCCACCTTGGCCTTGCCGACGCCGCCCGGGTCGAGCCCTGTGGCTAAATACGTGCGGTGGACGCCGGTGATCGCACCAGCGTGATCGGTCACAGCTGCGACCAGTGCGGGATAGCTGGACGTGAGGCCGGTCGCCAGATCCCGATAGTAGCAGGAGGGATGGAAGCGCAACGCTGCATGGATCGACGCCCTCAGGATGGCGCGCTCGCGCAGATAGCCGTCGGCAAGCGTGCCCGCCAACGGCTGCGTCATCCGAAGCAGGCGCCGTGCACGTTCAGCGGCGGGCCGCTCGACCGGTGCTGCATCACTGGCGTCACTACGACGGGACGAGATCGGCTCTGGTTGGGGCAGGCTGAGGAAGTGACGCGCCTCCTCGGCAACGTCGCGAAAATCGACGAGGCGGCAGCTCTCACGGACAAGATCGAGCAGATCGCCGAACTGGCCGGTCGCCGCATCTGCCCATCGACCGGCACGTGGGCCGGTCAGATGCACATAGAGAGACCGACCTTCGGTGTTGCCGACATCGCCGACAAGCCAATAATTGCCGGCCCGGCGGCCGGCGGAGAGATAGTGGCGGCAGACCGCCTCCGCGTCTTGCGCGAGACGGTCCGCCAGATCGCAGGCGGAGAGCATGGCAGACCTCCGTCACGACCGGCGCGCGGTATCGACAAGGCGATGACGCTGCATCAACTGCGTGAGGATTACCCGAGCTTCGTCGGTCGTCGGCACGAAGAAACGAAGATTCCAATTGATCATCTCGGAGAACAGGCCGATCGACCGCAGCCAGTCGCCCATGCCATCCGTGAAGCCGGCACGTTCGATGTGGTATTCGCTCATCACCCGCACCCGGTGCAGCGTCATATCGCCCGCAAGGCCGACGATCGAGGATCCGTTGACCAGCGACGCCCAGACCTGTTTTGGCGCGATCAGCGTATTCTGCTCGATCCCGAAGTTGCGGCAAAGTCCGACAAGCCGGTCCGGTGCGATCACTCGCCCGACGATCCGACGAACGTCGTCCACCTGGAGACGCCGTACCTGGCCAGGTTCGTGCGGCGGCAACGTCCAGATCGGCAGCAGCAGTTTGCTGGAATCGTAGATGCGCGCCTGTTCCCCGGTCAGCTCATGTTCGAGGATTTTGTATTCGACGCCCTCGAACGACAATGAGCGCGATGGATAAGGACCCATGGCCTTCAGGTCGCGCGCCAGCACCTCCATGGCGGCGCGCAGCGGCGTGTCGAAATTTGTGCGGGCATGATCGGGCATAGCCATTGGGGTGCTCCAGACAGAAAGATGCCCGGTGCTTGACCGGGCCCTGGGATGACGATGATGGGGTTTTGAAGACGCGGCTGGAGTTTTGAAGCCCAACCGCGGATGAAAATCGTCAGGCGGTGCTCTCGAGCAGTTTTTTCGCCTTGCCTTCAAGATCCAGGCGCGTGTCCTGATTGGTCTGGCCGCGTGCGAGCGCGGTGATGCCCTGCACAAAATCGAAGATCGACTCGGGCGGGCGGCCTTCTTCAGAAAGAACTGTTTCGACGATCTTGCCAGCCTCCGCTTTCGAGAAGCCGCGCCGGCGCAAGAAGCTCTGGCGATCCTCGTCATCTCGCGCGACAATGCGCTCGCGAGCTGCCTTGATGCCGGCAACGAACAATGCGGGAGAGGAATTGGCAAAGCTTGTCAGTGCGGGTGCTGCTTCCCGGGCGAAACGATCGGCCGCGAATTTCGAGTGCCGGATGGTGATTTCCTCAAAATTTTCGCTGCCCCAGATGTTCCGATTGGCACACACGGCCCGAAGGTAGAAAGAGGCAATGCCGAGCGTCTTCGATCCGACTTCGCTGTTCCAGGCATAAAACCCCCTGAAATACAAATCAGGTTCTCCGTTGCGAAGCCGCCCGGCCTCGATGGGATGGGTATCGTCAACGAGAAACACGAACACGTCTCGATCCGAGGCATAGAGCGTGGTCGTATCCTTGGAGATATCGACGAATGGATTGTGAGTCATGCTGGCCCAGTCGAGAAGACCGGGCACCTTCCAGATCGTGTCGCCGGTCCCGTTGCCGGCAATTTTCATGACCGCCGACACGAGTTCATGGTCCCAAATCCGCCCGTATTCCGGGCCGGTCACCGCCCGTAGTTCGACACGACCCTCCTCCATTTCGAGCGTCTTCACCAGTTCCGCACGATGATTGAGCAGACCGTGCTGCAGGTTGATCGCCGCGAGCGGCGCCGGAAGCTGGCGCATGTAGGTCGCCGGCGCGCCGACCAGGCTGCAGAGCTGTCCGTAGCTCCAATGGGTCGGCGCGATCGGCTGATGCCGGCCGGGAACGACGAGTTCGAGCCGCTCGGCATTGTCACGCGTGGCCTCGACCCGGATCGCAGCGCTTTCGACGGTTCGGGCATGGGCGCGCTCGGCCCGGGACCGAACGGTTTCGTAAAGCTCCGTCAACGACAGGAACCGCTCGTCGTCCGGACGGGAAAACCATTCGGACGAGACCCGGCCGATACGTTCGCCGCGCGAGATATCGACCTTGAAGCCGGAGGACACCGGCCGCGTGCTGGGGGTTAAAGTGTTCATTGGAGTGTCTCCTGAAAAACAAGCACCGGCGCGGTGGCCGGGCAGGGTTGAGGAAGTGGAGTGGATGGTTCAGTCAGTCTGGATAAAGACGCCGATGCGCTGCCCGGATCGCTGCAAGTGCTGCCTGGAACTCGGCATTGCCGACGACGTCGGAGAGATCCATCGTTGTCGCGATGTTGAGGCACGCCGCATGGATTTCGTCGTCGGTCACCGCCGCCGGCGATAGCGCACCGAAACTGCGGTCGACATCCAGCACGGCGAGGATCGCACGGCGAACCTGATCTTCCTGTAGGCAAGCGAGGACATGGCTTGCCTTTTGTGGATCGACAGGCTGATCGGGGTCCGGCACGCGGGCAAGAATGGCTTCGCCCCGCGCAATCTCCCAAGCCGAACGCGCGAGCCAGCCGGGTGATGGTGGCCGCGCTGCGCGCGCGTCGTCGAAGAAGATCTTCAGCAGGCCGAGCAGGATCTCGAAATGACGTGCACGTCGCTCGACGGCTTCATAGAATTGCGAGGGCACCGGGATCGACGGGCCGGTATACGCGCTGTGCGTGCCTTCCCAGACGCCGGTGACATGGACTTCGCCGGGCGATTCGTCATGTTTCTCGGCGATATCCCAATTGGTGTCCTCGATGGCCGCGCGGCAGGCCGCCTCGAGCGTCTCGGCGGGGTAGGTGCGATGCCGGAAAATCGGCAAATGGTAGGTGGTTTCGATCGTAAAGTCGGGCATTGGACTGCTCCTGAAACTGGAAACGGCCCGGTCTCCTTGCGGAGCCGGACCGTGGGTTGATCGCAAAAAACGACTATTCGGCCGCGTCGGGGTGCTGCTGCTCGTCGAGTTCGTCCGTCGGCGTGGACACATCCCCCGCATCATCGGCCAGGAATGCCGGAAGACCGGGTTTCCCGGTCTCGTTTGCACCCTCATTGGAAACCTGGCCGGTATCGCTGGTCGCCCCCTCGACGGAAGCGACGTTTGCGACGAGACGGAGAGGTTCGGGAAGCCAGCCGCTGCCGGTCATCAGCCGTTCGGCCTCGCGGGCCATATCGGCCTTATTGAGATGGCCGATCAGCTCCGCCGATGGATCGCCCTTGACCTCGCGGACCGCCTGCAGAATGCGACCCTTGGTGACCCGGCCGAGATAGTTGTCGGCTGTCGGCACCCAGCCGGCCTCAACCATGTCGAAGCCGATCGAGCGGGCCAGGAGATCGGCATGCGCGAGTGCGCGAGTGCGATTGTTCCACGGCTCGACGACAGCGTTGATCGACAGGGAGGCGCAATGGGCGAGCAGCGCCTGACGGCTCACCTCGTCAAGTGCGACCAGAAACGCCCAGAGGTCGTTCGGGTCCTTGGGAAGATCATGCCCCCAGGCCTCCTGCCTCTGGTCGATTTCCTTGGCCCATACAGTGTCGCCAAGCCCGGGGGTCTGGCTGAACCGAGCGCTTTGCAATGTCAGTTCCAGGCACGAGTCCGAGCCATAGAGATAGAAGGTTTTCAGCACGAAGGCATGCAGCACGGCGATGAAGGCCATGAGCGGATTGTTGGCGAGCGCGTTGCGCAAGGCGATGGTCCGTGCTGCGGTCAAGTCGAGAACAAGACGATCGGGAAGGGGCTCGATTGCCTCGTCATCGTCGACTGCGTGATCGACCACTCCGCTCGGTGCCGCGGCTGCCGACGAGTTGCTGTCTCCACTGCCGTCGGCAGCGCTTGAAGCGATATCTGGCCGTTGCTCGTCTTCCGGTCGCACGAAACCGCGGTCGATCTTGAGTTCGCCACTGGCGGCGAGCGAGATGAAGACACCACCGCGGACGACATCTTCAGGCTCGAACACATACGGCCGGTCGTTCAGCCGATCCAGGTCGGCGGCAAGCCTTTCGAGCTTCTGTCCTGTCGTCTCCGAATATTTACTGGCCTCGGCATATTCGCCGTCGAGCCTGTCGTATCCGGCGCGGATGCCGTCGTGGCGGGCCAGTTCCTCCTCGGTCATCTCGGCCTGGGTGCTGTAGACGCGGCGAAGGCCGGAAGTGTGGCCATACGGGAAGTCGAACGCCGTCTCGACCCATTTCCAGCCCTCCGCTGACCGGATGACTTCGGCGTCAACCTTGAGTTTTTCCATGGCAAGCTGTTCCAGCAATGCCGGATCCTGCAGCCATCCGCCCTGATCCTGCTCGAACAGGTCGCGCATCACCACGCCGCCGGCTGCTTCATAGACGTCAATGCCGACATAGACGGCGCGACGATCGGCGGCGCGGACCGCGGTTTCCGTCAGCAGGCGTCGGATATAGTATGGCTCGCGGCTATGCGAGCGCGAGATCGCATCCCAGACCTGCTCCTGGCGAACGTGATCGTTGGAAATCGAAAAGGCCATGATCTGCTCAAGCGTCATCTCGTCTTCGCCATAGAAGTCGAGGAGTCTTGGGGAGACGGAAGCAAGCCGCAGGCGCTGTTTTACGGTTGCGACCGAGACAAAGAACCGTGCGGCGATTTCTTCCTCGCCAAGCCCCTGCTCCCGAAGCGTCTGGAAGGCGCGGAACTGGTCGAGCGGATGCAGGCTGAGCCGCTGGAGGTTTTCTGCGAGCGAGTCCTCGGCCTCGAGCGTGTCCCCCTTGCTGACGATGCAGGGAACGCCTGCGGTTTTTGCCAACCGCTTCTGGGAAACCAGCCGTTCGAGCGCACGGTAGCGGCGTCCGCCGGCGGGGATGCGGTAGATGCCGGTCTCGTTGCCATCCGCGTCAAGCTCAGGACGGACGTTGAGGCTGGTCAGAAGACCACGATGGGCAATATCTTCCGCCAGTTCCTCGATAGAAACGCCGGACGTTACTTTGCGGACGTTCTGCTGGCTGAGCACCAGCTTGTTGAAGGGAATATCACGGGCTACACTAAGGGTGACATTGCCTGTCGCCTGTACCATGGCGGTTTCTCCATGACGGACCGGTTGGAGCCTCTCTCCAACCCTTCTCAATCCGTCACAGCTTTTCCCTTCCCCCTCTCACTCTCCTTCTCCCGCCATGCTCCACCCTTCCTTCGGCACCCAGGATTGGTACAGGAACGAAACTCGCTGCTAGGTCTCATCGGTTTTTTTTGAACATGCATCGCCGCCGGGATGTCGTTGTACTCTTCGTAGGAGGTTGTGGCCGGTTCCAGTGCAAGCAGCAGAGCTTTACCTTCCCACGGTTCCACCAACATCTTGTCCGGAAGGACCGCCTCGGCCGCGTTGCGGCAAGGCGTTGGCGCGCCGAGAGACTAGCCTTGGTTGCCTCAACCGCTACGGACTCTGATTGTTCTTGTCGCTTGCGAGGGTGCTGCTTCGTTTCGCGATATCAGTGCCTTGGACTTCAGCAGGGCCGAAACCATCGGTTTGATGGTGAATTGCCGCTGTTTGGCTCGTCTGGTGAGATCGCGCAGGTAAGCACCCGCAGAGTTGATCTGCCCTCCCTTTTCGAAGATACAAGCAATGGCGGCGCCAGCATTTTCCGGCCCCATGACGAGGCAGGCTTGCTGGAAGGCCGATGGACTTATCTGAAGCATTGATCGCAGGACGGCTGTCGCTGTCAGGAGGTCCCGCCAGGATCGGATCGAACCACCGGGCCCATAGGGATGGATTTCAGTGCATGCGCGCAGCACAGTGTCCAGCGCGACTGTCGGTTTCAAGGATTGGACCGGATCTGCCAGAGCCTCCTCGACCGACCGGTCCTTCTTCTTCGCAAGCTCAATGGTCGCCGGTGAGTCACAGGTTCTGATCGGTGGTGCTTCTTGCCCTGCTTCAGATTCATTTAAGGATTGTGTTTGTGAATCCTGTATGTGGCGCTCAATTTGGGACTCTCTGGCGCACATATTTTGCATTTTAGTGTGGTTGTCCAAGAGTTTGACGATAGTCGTGCGAAGATCGATCAAACGGTTTAGTAGAAACTGGAGTTCGTCGAGTGACGGCCGACGGGGCAAAGATGCAAGGAAGGTGCGGAACCGGTCGTGAAGCTGGTTCCATTCACCGTCCACACATCCGTCCATTGCCAGCTGGATAAGCTTGGTGATGTCGCGCCGGCAGAGGCTGATCCGCTCCCGTGTTGCGTGGAAATACTCACGGTCGGCGGTAATTTTGGCGGCGAGGCCTTCGATCTCCTTTGCGCGGGACAACAGCGGAGCCAGATTGAAGCCGAAAGCTTCATTGATCTCCCCTGCCCTGCTTCGCCGGGCAAAGCGTTTGCCGTTGGCGCTATCTTTGCGGAGGATGAGGCCGGCGTCGACCAGAGCGGCCAGATGGCGTCTCAAGGTAGCAGCAGTCATCCCCCTTGCCCGTATCGAAAGCTGGGCGTTTGACGGAAAGACAATCAGGTCATTCGCCGCGGAGAGCTCTTCGGACGGGTAGAACGACAATAGAGCATCAAGGACCGATAGAGATCGATCAGACACATTCAACTCCTCTCGAGCCTCGCAGACGGCTCGAAAGAGCTTCCATTTGTTTCGTTTGGTATCTGGCGCTGATTTGCTGGTTTGTCGTTGCCGTGCCAATAAGGCAAACGTCATCGACCGCCGCCCAAAGGGCGTCGTGACATGTCCACTGTCCATTTCTTCACCTTTCAGAAGGCAAAAGAAATCCGCTCACCAAAAAACGGCGCCAAGACTCTTGACTGTGATTCGTGGAAATGCGATTCTCGATCTTGCTTAAGGACTTGAGGAAGGCTTCCACGACGGGAACGTTTTGGTGGCCTTTTTCTTTGCGCTAATGCTCCTTTGATTGAGATAAACCTCTTTGCCGGGCCTTACTTCACGCGGTCCGATTGATGATCGTACTCTCGTACGAGCTCAGGCATTCGTTCTGCTAACCAGCTGGCGAACGCATCTTCCTTTTTTGGGATGGTGATTGTGGTACCCGAAGAAGAGTTTTTCATTCGTCCGAACAGCCGGTCGCCGAGCGTAAAGTTGACCGCTTCGGGAGCCGCGTTCGGCTCTGTAGCGATGATGCCGTTGGCTCTGTCGATGGCCATGCCGATACGGCCGGCACCATCTTTCGATTGGAACTCGGTCGTCTCCAGGAGCTTGCGAACAGCAGTAATCTTGCGGTCGTCTTTTAAAAGCTCGGCAAGAGTGGTCCATTTCGGACGGCCGACGGATTTGGCGCGACCGATGGCAAAGATGATGTCGGTCGGAATGACGGATGTAACCCGAAACAGGTGTGACACGGCAGCTTCGGACAGAGCCAATACTGGGCAGATGGCGCGATGAGATAAGCCGGCTTCCTTTAACTGAACTGCCCACATCGCCTGCTCTATCCAAGTCAGGTTCTCGCGCACGCCGTTTTCGACGGCCTGTTCTTCGATGAGCTGGCGATCCGTAAGACTTCGGACATGCGCCTTTATCTTGACCGTCTCCGGTCGCTCGGCGTCTGCCATCAACGACTTGACCGCTGCCAAACGGCGGTGGCCGTAGGCGAGCTGGTAATGGTCAGGTTTGGTTGGATGTGGCCGAACAAGGACAGGGATCTTCTGTCCTTCGGAGGCGATCGAGGCCTTTAAGGCCTCGAGTTCGGCTTCGGCGTCTTGATCATCGTTGAACCGGTCCTGATAGGGTGAACGCTCGATCCTCGACGGATCGAGCGACAGGATGCTGTCCTCACCAAGGTGAGTGAGGGATTTCCCTACGTTGGTGATGACGGGCGACGAATGCCGCCTTGCGGGGATAGGGTTTTCAGAGGCGTTGGCTTCAACCGATTCGCCGCGATTGACGGCCTCCTCGGCCATCCGTTGCAGGATGCTCTTCTTCATGTGCTTCGTCCCCAGACCTTGTGAGCGAGTGCCAGGATTTCGAAATTGACCCGATCGGCGCTTTCCAGCGCGCGCTTGAGTGCTTCCCTGCCGACTTCACCTGACTCCAGTTCATAAAGGGACTTTTTAGCCACAGCTGCCCCGGCAATTGCGGTTGATTCGAGGGCTTCGGCCACAAGAACGTCATCACCAAACAGTCGCCGCATCACGCCGCCCATGTATTTTTGTGGGCCGTCGTTCGGGTTCACACGCGTCAGCAGGAAACGGAAGAAGTCATGCTCAAACTTGGCTCCGAACTGAGCCAGCACTTCGGAAAGATCGGAGATCATGATCAGAAATTGATTGCACGAGGCAACGTCGAGCATGGCCGGATGCACAGTTATGATAAGCGAGGTCGCCGCATACAAGGCTGCAAGTGTCGAGTAGCCAAGCGAAGGCGGGGTATCGAGAATGACGAAATCGTAGCGATCATCGACGGTAGCTATCGCGGTATTGATCCGTTCAAAGAAGAGTCCAAGTTCGTCGCGGGTTTTGGATGTCAGATAGTTTGGCGTGTCGAACTCAAAGTCCATCAGTTCAAGATTGCCCGGAACGAGATCGACGCCAGGGAAATAGGTCGGTCGGATTACATCCCGGAATGAACGTCGTTCGTTGTCATAGCGTATCGCGGCGTAGGCCGTCTCGTTGTCGCCGAGATCGAATTCGGGCTGAATGCCGAACAGGGCCGTCATCGAGGCTTGCGGGTCAAGATCGACGCAAAGAACCCTGTAACCCTGTAAGCCGAGAAAATGTGCAAGATGGATCGACGACGTCGTCTTTGAACTTCCTCCCTTGAAATTCGCAGTCGCGAGGATCTGCAGCTTTTCGCCGCCGCGGCGATATGGCAGGAGGTGTCCGGCGTCGTCGGGTCGCATCGAAGCGAGAAATGCACGCAGTTCTCGGACTTGCTCGACTGTATAGGTCCGGCGGTTGTTCTCTGCTCTGTCGGGAACAGGCCCCTTCCCTTCAATGGTCAGCTGGCGCAGAGTGCTCTCAGGCACGCCGAGGAGACGAACAAGATCGACGGTTGAGAAGGTCCTGGAAAATGTCTTTCGCGCTTCGGGCGGATAGACCGCCTCCCGCATATCGCGAAGTTCCGCAGAAAGCTTCGACGTGTAGACGCCGATTTTCGATGCGGTATCTGTGACGCTTCTAGATGCCACCTGCTGCATCCGATCCTCTTGACGGTTTCATTCACTTTACGCGGTAGTTTCCGTCATGATTGGCAGAGGTCGTCCGATTCCACAAGCCATTTTTAGTTAATGGAAAATAAACACCCTGTGGCGCTGGTCCGGGGATATGCATCGCGAGTTCCCTACACGAACTTTACAGCTGTAAAGTTCCCCTCCCCTTCGTGGCAAGGCTCGACTTTACAGCTGTAAAGTTGGAGCAATCCAATAAGGGCACCCGTTGTCCGAATCCCGACGCCAATCCGACAAGGGGCTGGATTGTGCCGCTGGTGGATTGACCAACTGGCGCTGCGCATTCGCTTTCAGGCAAGTCGTTTGACGCCTTCGAAGGCGAACAGGCGGAGGTTGTCGATCGCATTGAGTGGCCCCACCCAGTCATCACCGCTGAGGTTCCGGTTGATGAAGCAGGGAGTTCTGCCGCAAGTGCCGGCCATTGGGTGCATCGGTTCTCTCACATCACTGACCGATCGCTACCGGTTGCCGTCCTCAGTCCAAGCGCTGGCGGTCGTGGCGTCTTGAGGTCCGGGCTAGACCTGGGATCGCCCCTCTCTCTCTTCGGACTTTGACGGTTTTGCCGGTATCGGCCCAATTTGTCGTCTGCGCTACGGCGCAATGGGATTGTAAAAGGAGCCAGCCGCAGTGGTTAGCGTGAACGCTGAAGTCCGAGTTATCCCGACCGATTGCCCAAAGCGGGCTACAGGCAGAACGAGATAAAAACGGGCACGCGGCAAGCTAACCGGCGCCGTACCGAACCGGACAAATATGAAGCACATCTCGCTGTGCAGCGCGCAGTGAAGGCCGGCGAACTTGCTAAGGATAGGTGCGAAGTCTGCGGCGGCTCATCCGTCGATGCTCATCATGATCAATACGACGAGCGGCTAAAGGTCTGTCGGTTTTGCCGCCGGCATCACGCCAGGCTACATCACTACGGCGAAGCTCGGTCTCGGCAGCGCACGGGGCGTTTTCTGTTGCTGACGTTCGCATCCCAGCAATTTGGAAACAGGGTGGCGTCCCACCAGCGCCGAGCGGGCCTGGGCCAAAACCCGGAGGATAGAGCCGCTGATCCCATGCGATAGCGACTTTCGTCGGCTGCCATTGCGACAACGGTCGATCCGCGACTGACGGATTCTCAAGAAAGGAGCCGTTCGAAGGCGCTTTCGCGGCTAGTCCGCGATCATTTGGACTCGGCGCCTGGAGGTGGCCGCACGCCATCAACAGCAAGGAGGTCGCGATCGCCCCAATGAAACACGAGGCCGGCCAGGATTTTCTCCATCGGACCGGGGAGCGCTTATCCGGTCGCGGCCATTCAGCGCGCAGCTCCGGGTCAAGCTCTGGTGGCGCCTTGCTACGGCCTAAGGCCGCCGATCTCGAACTCTGGCTCGACTGGAAGATGTAGCCGCTTGAGGCCGCGATCTTCCGCGCAATTCGGCAATCCACGAGGTGGGCTTGCACCTTCAGGATTGGGCTAGCTGTAGTCGAGGCTCTCGCAATTTGCTGCGGTGCCGCTCCGCTGGAGTCCAGAGGCCAATGCGAAATGCGGGGTTGCCCCAGGTGCATCGAGAGTGGCAAACGAGATGTCCGCGCCTCGAGGCCGTGGCTTGCCGATCCACATAACTCGCTTGCGCGACTGCCGATCGTGTCTCGTAGCGTGGTGTAGCTGATGGAATGGCCAACAGTGTTTTCCGGTAGGGTCGATCACCGATGACCGACAGGATGAACCTGCGCTCACACTCGTTGAGAAGAATGCCGCCGCCGATTTGTTACGCGCGATGATGGGCTTTGCTGCCGAGAAGCTGATGGCGTTGGAAGTCGGGGCGAAGACCGGCGCGGGCTACGGCGAGAAGAATGGCTTCGACTTGCCCAGCGTAACGGCTATCGCGACCGGGACTGGGAGACGCGGGCGGTCCACCGTCGAACGTCGCATTCCCAAGCTTCGCACCGGCAGCTATTTCCCGAGCTTGGCATGTCGGGCATCTCCAAGGGCCAAGTATCCCGGCCGTGCGAAGAGATCGACGACACGGTGAAGGGCTTCCTCGACCGACCCATTGATGGTGACTGGCCCTATTCTGGGTCGACGCGGCCTACCTCAAGGTCGGTCGCGGCGGGCGCATCGTCTCCGTTGCCGTCATCATTGCGGTGGGCGTCAACACCGGCGGCGCGAGGTGAAGTTCTTGGGATGGAGATCGGCACGTCCGAGGCTGAGGCGATCTGGACGGAATTCCTGCGCAAGCTGACCAGGCGGGGCCTACGCGGGGTCAAGCTCGTCGTCTCCGATGCGCACGAGGGCATCAAGGGAGCCGTATCGAAGGTGCTTCCCGCCACCCGCCAGCGCTGCAGGGTCCACTTCATGCGCAATGCTTTGGCCCAGCCGGAAAGAGCGGACGGCGCGTCGTGTCCGCCTTCATTGCCACGGCGTTTGCCAAGGACACGCCAGAAGCGGCAAGCGCTCAATAGCGCAATGGTGAGGCGGAAGCGCGAATGATCCAGTGAATCATTCGCCCGCCGAACGACCAGATCAGGCCGAAAGTGCCGAAGCTTGCAACAATCATGGACAGCGCCGAGCAGGAGGTGCTCGCCTACATGACCTTTGCCAAGGCCTGGACCACGTTGCACTCGACGAACCCGATCGGGGCGATTGAACCGCGAGATCAAGCGTCGCACAGAGGTCGTCGGCATCTTTCCCAACAGTGACGCCATCGTGCGCCTGGTTGGTGCGCTATTGCTCGAACAGAATGACGAGTGGGCCGTCCCGCGGTCCCGCTACATGACACCTGAGACCATCGCCACGATGAGCGATGATCCGCTCATGAGCCTGCCAGCCGCAAGCTGATCCATTCCCGGCTCTGTCCGGAAGGGCACCGCGAGCGCCGACGCTACACCATTCCTTGGGACACGATCGACAGCAAAGTCAGCAGCCAATTCGGAGGCGAGCCAATCAACCGAGAACTGATCGATGCAAGGGCAATCTTGACCCCTGCATTCTACGCTCGGGCAAATCCTTCTTTGACGCCTGGCGCTAGACGCAGCTCCGACAGATCACCAGTCAGGCTGGCGCTACCAAGGGAAGCGTCCCATTCCAGCATGGCTTCACGTCCGGCGGCGATTTCATCCTGCGAAGGAAGAAGCTCGAAGGCGTCCATTTCCACCGGGCGGGCTATATTCCGGGCGATGCAGTCGCAGATGTTTTACCACGCAGGCTGGTTCCGTCCACGTCGACCGCGGCTAATTTGATGGCGCTGATCTTCGATTTCCTTGTCGTTTCCTCGCGTATCGCAGAAAGAGGACCCCTTTTGCGCAATGTCTCCGGTTGACGCTTTCCCGCGAGCATAGAGCTGGTGGCTAGTGCCGAAGGAGCCCAAATCGGAAGGCTTCATCCATTAGTGCCTTGACCGACGAAGGCTGCCATCTACGGCCGCCGCGGACGGGACGTTCCCCCATCTGATCCAACTGGTCGGCAATGGCACGTAGTGACAAGGTCGGATCCGCGATGGCGATCGCTGCCACAAGCTTCATGAGGCGATCCTCTGGTGGCCGGCGGGGAGACCGCGCAAGCAGTTCCGGATCTGCGAGCTTTTCCTTGACCATCCGATGGACGGCGCGGCGCAGCCGCTCGACTGTCCAGTCGTGACCTCTGCGGTTGAGGATCTGCACCACATTGTCCCAACTATGTTGCGGGCGAAGCTGCTTGACCGTCGGAAGCCATGTTTGGGCGGACGTGGTCAGCTGTTCGAGGTAGAGCTGGTTTCGGGCGGCGGCCGCAGCTTGGATAGCTTCCGGGCGCCGCTCGCGGAGGCCGGGATTGCCGGCGATCCGACCTCGGGCTTTGGCTGCCTTCATTCCCGACTTCGTTCGCTCCGCGATCAAGGCACGCTCGAGCTGGGCCACGGCGCCGAGGACCTGTAGCGAGAACATTCCCTGCGGCGTCGAGGTGTCGATCGGATCGTGGAGTGAGCGGAAATGGACGCCCCGCTTTTCCAGGCCCTCAATCACGTCGAGCAGATGGCTGACAGATCGTGCCAATCGGTCCAGTCGAACGACGACGAGGACGTCGCCGGCGGACAGCTCTTTCAACACTCTGGCCAGAACAGGTCTGACGCGAGAGGCACCGGATCCATGCTCCTGGTGGATACGGTCGCAGCCGGCCGCCCTTAGTTCGCCTACCTGGGCGTCAGTCATAGGGTCGACAGTTGAAAAGCGCGCGTAGCCGATCAATCGGCCGGGCAGGGCAGGGACGGTGCCTTTCAGCGATTTTGCCATGGAATTCCGGCTCGATTCCGTGTCGTTGTTCAGATAAACAATGCGTCGATAAACGATCCTTTGCAAGCGTGTTTTTATGGCCCAATAGCCGCTTGCCAGACTCAAATCGCGGTTGAGGATTGGCGATAATCCTCGGGATTGGCAAACGCGCGCCAGCGGCCCCCTGTGGCGAATTTCGAGTGGCAGTGCGAACCTGAGCAGGGTCGAGGGCGCATACCGCTGATTGCTCCGCAAGACGGCAAAGCCCCGCCGCGCGATGGCATGCCGGCATCTGCGATATTGATGGCCGCACGCCACGAGTTGATATTTCCTGCAAAGGAGACTGCGATGGCCGCACCACAGCTCTCTGTCCGAAGCTCAAAGGCATGGGACCTGGCTCACCGCCTAGCGGGAGGATCTCGATCCAGCCCCGACGGTCATCCGCCTGATCGCGGCCGACGTCAAGTCCTACGATCTCGGAGCGGCGCAGGCCGCCGCAAAGCCGACGAGCAGCATCGCGCGGTCGCGCATACCCCTCAATGTGCCGCGACGAGGGTCTCGAGCATGGCGATCAAGTCCTATGGAAGTACGGCTTCCTTCTGTCGGGAAGGGGCGGCGTGGGTATTGCGGATGCCGGCGAGCACAGTGGCGGCGTGCCGCACTGGGCGTAGTCCTAAGACGGCGAAGAGAGACGGCGTTCGATTGTGGTGAGCGAATTGGGCTTGCGGCCGGCCGTTGCGGCGCCTGACGCGCGGGCGGTTATCTAGAGGCCGACGACCCCGGGATCCGGGGGAGGGGAGCGAGGGTCTGTCGGTGGCACCAGGCGATAAAATGCTCCCAATCGGAGGCGTTTGCCTTGCGGGTATCGGCGGAGCCGGCGGCCTCGACATCACTGCGGGCCTGATCGGCGAAGCGCTCAAGGTGCGCCGGCAGGGGAGGGGGGTGGTTTGCAGGCAGCATAGCGGCACGATCGGATCCGGGTGGTCGTGCACCGTCGGCCATGATCACGCCGCCCCGACGTCGGTTTGAGAAAGGTCGTTGCCTTTGAACAGCAGCGATTAGCCCGAGTGGGATTCCGGATCGTTGATGCTGAGGCTCATTTTCGGCAACCTATTATCTCGAATTATAGCCTTCATTTATTTCTACAAAACTCGCTCCTCTCACGAATACAAAATAACGTCCGATGATGCATTATCGATCGTTTTATCGGTCGGACGAGCCGTGCGGTTCGTTGCGCTATTGCTGACGCAAACCGCGCACATGAACTATGCGCCGCATGAATTCGGCTTCCCCTTCTGTTTCGACGATATCCAGTTGGTCCCTGGCCTGCCCGGCTGGGCGTTGTTGCGCGGCCGCGACATCAGCGAGTCCAGCGCCGCCTTCGCCGCGATATTGTCCTGGAAGCGGCGGCAGCACTGGAGCGATACTCTGAGTGGCAGCGGACGATCGAATTTCTCTCATCCGTAGGCGACTGCTGGAACGGTCATCATTTAAAGCAAGACCTTAGTCCGCAGCGACTAGCGATAACCTCTCCGCAATTTCGCGCCCCTCGATCTCCGCGAAAGGCGTTGACGAGCCGGCGGCCGTGGGAGTGTGGACCCTTCGGTCGCCGATCCGTTTTGGCGACAGCCTGCACTCCAGCACCTTTAAGCAAAAGCACATTCGTCAACCATTCCCATGAGATCGGTTGACGAAAGCCGAGGCTGAGCATCAGCCAATCGGTCACGGCGGACCCGACTAGAGGGCGCGAACATTCTCCGCCTTTGATTTTCCGGTTTTCCGGTCCTGGCCGATTTCGTAACTCACGCTTTGCCCTTCTCTTAGAGTGCCTCCGCCCTGGACGGCCGACACGTGTACGAATACATCGGCCCCACCGTTCTCTGGCGTTATGAAGCCAAACCCTTTGTCGTCATTGAAGAACTTCACATTGCCATTAGCCATCCCGATCCCTCATCTAAAGCGAGCTTAAAGCGTTGACGGGCAAAGATGTAGAGGCAACAGGCGCTCCCGTCTATACCGGCCGGTTCTTTGTCGCCAAATAGAGGCGATCAGATAGTCTCGTCAGGGCGGGCCAAGGAAAATCGGCCCCGCGAGGACGATGACGATCGCGCCGCAGGAATGGCTTTCCGGTGGCGTGCCAAAGCCCGGTAACTCGCAACTGTTCGTCAGGGAGCCCGATGCATGCACGGAATACATGGCGGCCATGATTTGCTCACTCGCTTGCGGGACCCCATATACCCATAAACTATCCAGGTGAGTTTCAACAACGATGCGATTCCTTCGCGGCAGTGGCTGAGCGACGGCGTCCGCTAAGGAGACAGCATGGAAGGAATTGCCAAAACCCTTGTGGAAATGGATGCCGTCGAGCGGTTCCAACTGCTTGACACCGTCACCGACGCGCTGAGGCATGCTGCTGGTCAAGCCGAAGAACAGGGCGATACTTGCTTCGCCGCCAATTCGAGATGTCTGGCGGGTGCGATCGCAGGATGCGCCGATGATCCGGAAGGAGCAAACCTGGTGGCCATCGAGCTCCTGCTCAGGCAGGGCGTCATGCTCCTGCACCTATATTCGAACAGGTCGAACGTGCGGCTCGTGCTTCACTAGCTCAATCGACAACTGTGCGATAGCAGAGGCTCCGGGAGCCGAGAACATTTCCCTCGGTGTGGAGGCGATGAAACCGATCCGACCACACATGTTTCATCGGCACGTGTCTAAAGAATCGCAGCGAAGAAGGATGGTGATGCCAATGCAGGCAGATTTGTTTCAGGAACAGGCGCCCGCTTTTCCCGACGGCTTCCGGTATTCGCCAAATGTGGTTCCTGCGGACATGCAGGCCGACCTGGTGCGCCTTATCAACGAAATGCCGCTGAAGCCTTTCGATTTTCATGGCTATGAAGGCAAGCGGCGTGTTCTCTCCTTCGGTTGGAAGTTTGATTTCGACACGCAAAGCCTTCGTCAGACTGAGCCGATACCTGACGATCTGCTGCCAGTCCGCGACATCGCTGCCCGCTTTGCCGGCATTCGACCTGACAGTTTGCAGCAGGTACTGGTGACGGAATATGAACCTGGCGCGCCGATCGGCTGGCACAGGGACAAGGCGGCCTTCGCCCGGGTGGTCGGCCTGTCGCTCCTATCTACCTGTATGTTCAGGCTGAGACGGCGAGACGGCAGCAAATGGGAACGCTTCTCCAAGCCAGCGGAACCCGGCTCGGCGTACCTGCTGTCAGGACCAAGCAGGAGTGAATGGGAGCATTCCATCCCGCCTGTTGAACGGCTGCGCTACTCGATCACGTTTCGTGAGCTCAGGTGACGCGGTCGCCAGCCAGCGGAGTTCCATACCGACTCTGCCGCCTGCTATCGCAGCGGGTCCTCAGCGCTCTTTCGTTTGCGATTTCGCAAACCGCACGCCCACCCCGCCGTCTTCGTCGGAGATAAATTCCACCCCGGCATTTCAAATGTGACGCGTATCACTTCTAATGTCGAGGCATGGCTGGAGCGGCCTGCTTCAATTCGAGTTACGGTAGCCGGCGTGATATTCGCATTCTTCTCTAGATCGCGGACGACCCAATATAAGGCTGCTCTCGCCAACCGGAATTGATCGCCCGTACCACATTATAACCTCGAGATTTTGTGAGGTCCGCATGCGATCTGAGGGAAGGTAGGTCAAAGGGCTTCCTGAAGCTTGTGAAGCGTGATCCAAATTCTCGGACATTGGTTCCTATGATCTGAGCTTTCGTATCAATGTCCGGCTCCGCGACTCAACGTCGAACCGGCCGGACCGTGCTCATCGAACGCGGCGTAGCACCTCTGGCGGAGCTTCGGAGTGCTGGCGTGACAGAAGCTCGGACTAGCAGGTTCCGGGCGCCTACCCCCGGCTTCTAATGCTCCTGTAAGGTCTCGACGGCTTTGAGGATCGTGAAAGCCGCCTTAATGCGAGCCGGAATGGGGAAGTTACGGTTTGCCAAGAGCACGACTCCGATCCGCCGCTCTGGTACAAAAGCGGCGTACGCCCCGAAACCGCCTGTGGATCCCGTCTTATTGAGAAGGATCTCATCCCCGGGTTTTTCCGGCGGATTTAGCCTGACAGCTGGTTGGGGTTTAAGCGCCATATCGGACGAATTGCCCTTAAGCACGGTGTCGAGCGTCGTGGGCCAGGCGTAAAGCTCCCATCCGAGTGACTGGTACATGTCGCCCACTCGGTAGTACCCGATCTGCATCGATTCCATGGCCTTTTGAAGGGACGGCTCCAACCGGGAGGGATCGATATTCACTTCAAGGAAGCGTAGTAGATCCGCGGCCGTGGTTTTTATGCCGTAGGCCTGTGCGTCGAGCGCGCCAGGCGTTATCCGAACCGGTTTGCCAGCCTTGTTGTAGCCAAAGGCGTAGCTCCTGATCTTTGCCGTTGGTACGTTCAGGTAAGTCCTCTTCAGCCCGAGGGCCGGCAGAAGTTTCTCCTCCATCAATGACGAAAATGGCTTCCCAAGACTTTCCGCCGCGAGATACCCAAACAGCCCGATGCTGGGATTGGAATAGACGCGGTGCGTGCCCGGTTCGTAGCTAGGACGCCAACTACGATAAAAGCGAGTGATGTCGCGATTGTCAGCTACCTCGTCTGGGAACTGGAGTGGCAGGCCGCCCGCAGTGTAGGTGCCGAGGTCGAGCAGGTTGACGCGGTCTAAGGCGCTGCCCCGAAGGGCAGACATATGGTCACCGCCCTTGTCGAAAAATGAAAGCTTGCCCTTTGCCTGCGCGTAGGCACCGAGAGTAGCGGTGAAGGTCTTGCTGATAGAGCCTATCTCGAACAGCGTGTCGTCACCGACAGGAACTGCCTTCTCCCGGTCGGCGAGCCCATAGTTCCAGACAAAGCTGCGCCCATTGATTGTGACGCCGACGGCCATTCCCGGGATGTCATTCTCTGACATCAATGGCTTCATGGCTTTGTCAACGGCGGTCGCAATCCGCCGTTCCGTTTCATCCGCTCTCGCGCCGCCAGGATTGAAAGCGGCGACCAAAGCCAGTGCGATGGCATGGCCGGCAGCGACCGTGCGGTTTGCTGAACCAGAAAATCTCATAGCTAGAGGCTCTTTCCTTGAGAGTGGCGTCGGCCGGTCCTTGACCTGAAACCGATTTACCGGCCACTGCTGCGTCGAACAAATGAAGACTTCTCGGCAGAGGCATTAGAAATTCTTGGCCTTCTCCGCGCCGCTTCGACCCCGTTTCAACCTGCCGCGTTCATGTCCATGTAGGCTGGTTCGAAGACATGACCATCCGGGTCTGCAAGGCTGCTGCGCAGATACACTGCGACGCCAATTCGGTCGCGACGATGTTCGCATGACGGCACCGATATCGATGTCTCGCGCCTCACTCACCTGGTCCGGCGGTCAATATACGGTTTACCCGGGGGTTTTCGCACGCACGAGCCTCAAGGACTTCGGCGACCGCAACGCCGTTGGGGGCAAAAGTCGGGGTTAGCGTGAAGTGGTAGTGTAGCAGATCGTGTCAGCCGGGATGGCAGCATGCCCATCACTCCGCCATATCGGAACAAAATCGACAACTGAGAGTTACTCGATGAGCAAGGGGATCAATCATGGGTACATATGTTTTAGTCTTTCTGTTTTTTGCTGCCATCTTCGCCTTGGCAATCCTCATTTCCTATCTGACATGCCCGCCGCTGCCGGACGATTAAGGAAACGAGATTACGGAACCAATTGCCTTCTGTTGCATTCTCGGGATGTCGCGAGGGCAAATCCCCCGTCCCCAAATAGATTGTTCGTCGCCCTACGAACACGCTCTCGCGACACCCGCACCTCAGATGCGCCAATCCGCCACACTGCATTAGCTTGCGCTCATGAATGCCGCCCGCCATATCCACGCCGCGGGCGCATCGCCGGGTACTCTCCTATCCGCGTGCCCGTCGCCCGGCACAGGGATCAAGCACGGCCTGTGTCGGGCTCCTCCACTACACGTCCGGGCTCGCGAAGGTAGGCGGTGACCTCATCCTTGAGATGGTCTCGTTCGCCGAATGCCGAGGAGAAGCTCGATCCGGCGGTAAGCTTCTCTGTCAGCCGGATCGACCGGTTCAGCCAGGACATAGCCGATTGTCCCGATCGCCTGGAATGTTGCTGCCGGCTTCAATCATGGCAGCCACGAAGGCTTCTATTTCATTTTTGGGCATGACGGTACTCGAGGCCATTTGGTGCGCGGTGCCACGGGTAGAATTGCCAGCGATTGGTCTTCGGACCCTCCGACATGTTTATCCTCTACCTCAGTTGCCACTGATATCAAGGTCGGCTTCCTCCGCAGCTCGCAGGAACGCAGCCCGCGCTTCCGCCACTGGTCGGCCACCACTCATGACGTCGAGGAAGA